>JAUVVT010000006.1 GCA_030604505.1 bacterium
CGATGAAAAAATAGCCGCTCATTTAAAACGTGAGATTCCGATACTAATATCAGGTAATGAAATTATATGGATATGCGGATATAGAATAAGTAATAGAGTAAAGGTCACTCAAAGAACAAATAAGATACTTAGGTTGAGATGTAATCTCTTAAAAGGGAATTAGGCAGATTTGTTTTTTATGATTTTTTAAAATAATACATATAAATATTAGAAAGATATATAAAAAATGATTAACAAATTATATCAGATTAATAAACAACAGGGAAAAAATAACCTTAAAAGAACTCCTCCCGATAAAGAACCCGAGTTTCAATGGAAAAAAGCTTTAAAGACTTTAAGTTTATGGATATTTTTTATTGCTGCGATATTTTATCTTACCAATCAACTTCATCCGTCGAAGAGTGATGAGATGGAGATTGATTATAAAAAATATAAAGAATATTTAAGTGAAGGAATGATTATAAGGGCTTATGTAATAAAAGAAGATGATGAATTTCATGGAATTTTAAAAGAAGAAGTTACAGAACTTGATGAGAGGAAAAATCCCCGAACCTTCATAAAATTTAAGGTTATATTACCTTTCATAGACGATACTATGACAGAGGAGTGGGAAAAAGCCGAAATAGGGATTGATTTTCGAAAAGCTTCGCAGAAATGGTCATCCATAATATTTGCAGGCCTTCCCTGGATCGTAATTATTGTTGTATGGCTTTATATTTTAAGAAGGATGCAGGGGGGAGGAACAAAGGGAATTTTTTCATTCGGTAAAAGCAAAGCTAAGCTATTGACAGAAAATAAACCAAAGGTTACTTTTGATGATGTTGCAGGTGCTGATGAGGCAAAAGAGGAACTTCAGGAGGTAATAGACTTTTTAAAGGACCCTGGTAAATTCCAAAAACTTGGAGGGAAAATACCAAAGGGTGCTCTTCTTTTGGGACCGCCCGGAACCGGTAAGACTCTGCTTGCCAAGGCAGTCGCTGGAGAGGCGGGAGTGCCGTTTTTTAGTATGAGCGGTGCTGACTTCGTTGAGATGTTCGTTGGAGTGGGAGCGTCGAGGGTAAGGGATCTTTTTGAGCAGGGGAAAAAACATGCTCCATGTATTATTTTTATTGATGAAATTGATGCAGTAGGTAGAACCAGAGGCGCTGGAATTGGAGGAGGACATGATGAAAGAGAACAAACATTAAACCAGCTTCTTGTTGAGATGGATGGTTTTAATTCCAATGAGGGGGTTATATTAATTGCTGCAACCAATAGGCCCGATGTTCTTGACAATGCCCTTCTTCGACCGGGAAGGTTTGACCGTCAGATTGTTGTTGACAGGCCGGATGTTAATGGAAGGACAGGGATAATGAAGGTTCATTCAAAAAATGTACCTCTTGACGAAAGCGTGGATTTAAAGGTTCTTGCCAGAGGAACACCCGGACTTGCAGGAGCAGACCTTGCTAATCTGGTGAATGAGGCGGCTTTGCTTGCAGCAAGAAAAAACCGTACAAAAGTGAAAATGGAAGATTTTGAGGATGCAAAGGATAAGGTGATGATGGGAGCTGAAAGGAGAAGCCTATTAATAACTGAGCAGGAAAAAAAGCAGACTGCGTATCACGAGTCGGGACATGTTTTGGTGGCAAAGTTTGTCCCCAAATCCGATCCGATTCATAAGGTCACAATAATCCCAAGAGGTAGATCGCTTGGAACAACAACCTCTCTTCCGATGGATGAAAAACATACATATTCAAAAGAATATTGCGAATCAATTCTTTCAAAAGCAATGGGAGGGAGAGTTGCAGAAATGGTCGTATTCGATGAGTTAAGCACCGGTGCGGGAAATGATATTGAACAAGCAACAAATCTGGCAAGAAAAATGGTTTGTGAATGGGGGATGAGTGAAGAGTTGGGTCCTGTTACTTTCGGGAAAAAAGATGAAGAAATATTTTTGGGCAGAGAAATTGCACAGCACAGGGATTACAGTGAAAAAACTGCCCAGATTATAGATACCGAAGTAAAAAGACTTGTAATGGAAGCTCAGAAGAAGGCAGAGGAAGTTATTAATAATAACATTGATAAACTACACAATATCGCAAAAGCTCTTCTTGAAAGGGAAATTCTCGACGGCGAAGAAATCGATAAGATTATAAATGGAGAGAAATTAGAACCCATAATGAAAAAAGAAGATGAAAAAAGCGAATCTGAAAAAGAAGATACAATATCCTCTGAAAATTCGAATGATGGCGAAAAAAAAATAGAGGAAGAAATCAAAAAAGATTAGAAAATTAGACTGGTTAAATTAATTATGTGGAAACAGAAATCTCTTCCGACTTATTAAAAGCCGACTTCGTATTTAGTCGGCTTTTGTTTCATAGAGAAGTTAAATAAACCATAGAAACATAGAGAGACGAGGAGAAGATATTTTTGAAATTCTCTATAGCTCTGCGTCTCTGCGGTGAAAAAATATGAATGAAGAATTTATATTAAACATAAATGGAAAGATACTTGATTTGAGAAAAAGAACCGGTATAATGGGGATATTAAATGTTACACCGGATTCCTTTTCTGATGGGGGGCAATTCGTTTTACCGGAAAAAGCCGTAGAGCGTGGTATTCAGATTGCTGAGGAGAGTGCCGATATTATTGATATAGGCGGAGAATCGACCAGACCCGGCTCGGATACGATTAGTGATCAGGAAGAGATAGATCGTATAATGCCGGTAGTTGAAGAGCTTTTGAAAGAAGTTTCTATACCTCTTTCGGTAGATACATATAAATCGGAGGTTGCAGAATGTGCACTTAGGGCAGGCGTTCATATAATAAACGATATAAGTTCTCTTCGGTTTGATTCCAAGATGGTTAATATAATAAAAAAATATGGTGTCCCCTGTATTTTGATGCATATCAGAGGAACCCCCAAAAATATGCAGTATAATCCGAAATATAAAGACTTGATTGGAGAAATAAAGGATTATTTTAAGGAAAGAATCGATTTTGCCCTAACAAATGGGATAAATTTAAAAAATATAATAATCGACCCCGGAATAGGATTTGGGAAAAGATTGAAAGATAATTTTTTATTGTTGAAAAGACTCGAAGAATTTAAGATTTTTGAATGCCCTGTAATGATTGGTCCTTCACGAAAAAGCTTCATAGGTGATACGTTGAATCTTCCTCCTGACCAAAGATTTGAAGGGACTGCCGCAGCTGTTACTGCCGGAATATTAAATGGTGCTAATATGGTTAGGGTGCATGATGTTGAAAAGAACCTGCGGGTTGTAAAAATTGCGGATGAAATATTACACTGTCATTAAATAAAAATTATTAGAATATCTAAAAAAAGCAAAAATGGATATCTTTAATATTGGGTTTTTAGAATTTACTTTTAGAGACTTAATAGACATATTGCTTGTTACTTTTTTGGTATATAAATTATATCAGGCAATGAGCGGAACGCGTGCAGCACAAATGATATTTGGATTAATATTAATTGTAGTAATATCTTTTGTGGTTGAAATATTTAAGTTAGAGGGAATGACCTGGATAATAAGAAATATCAAAACGGTGTGGATAATAATTTTTGTGATAATTTTTCAGCCGGAATTAAGAAGACTTCTAATACAGGCAGGTCAAAGTAAAATATTCAGACCATTCGTTAAGCTCAGTGATTATAAGGTAATTGAATCGCTGGCAAGTGCAGCCAATGAATTATCCCAGAAAAGATATGGTGGGCTGGTTGTTATCGCCAGAGAGACCGGAATGAAAGCAATAATAGAAACCGGAATTAAATTACAGGCAAAGGTTACGGATTCATTAATAGTATCAATATTCTCACCCAGATCGCCCCTGCACGACGGTGCCGTTATTATAAATGAAGATATGATAGAAGCTGCGAAATGCATCCTGCCGTTAACACAGAATCCTAATGTTGATCCAAACTTTGGAACAAGACATCAAGCCGCTTTGGGAGTTTCAGAAGAAACTGATGCTGTGGTAATCATTGTATCTGAAGAAACTGGAAAAATCTCTATTGCTCATAAAGGAAAATTAAAAACGGATTTAAACTACAATTCTCTTATTGAAAATCTTTCTAAATTATTAAATGTTAGTTGAACTCGCCAATTACGATTTACAATTTTATGAGAAAGAGAAAATTTATCATTCGTAAATCGTAAATCACAAATCGTAAATAAATTATGTTCCCCTTATCTTTAGAAGAAAAATTTAAGAATCTGCCTAACAAGCCCGGGGTATATTATTTTAAAGATAAAGGCAATAAAATAATATATATAGGAAAAGCTAAATCACTGAGAAGTCGAGTTAGGTCATATTTTCAGAGTTCGGCAATCAACCCGAAAACTGAAGTAATGGTATCGAAGATAAAAGACTTTGAAATAATAATTACTAATTCTGAAATTGAAGCGCTGATTTTGGAAGCAAATCTTGTCAAAGAACATAAGCCTCGATATAATATTAATTTAAAAGATGATAAAAGTTATCCCTATATCAGAGTTACAAGAGAACTTTTCCCAAGAGTATTCCCAACAAGAAGGATAATCCATGACGGTTCAAAGTATTTTGGTCCGTATACCGATGTGAAAGCTATGAAGCAAACATTAAAAATTATTAGGAAAGTTTTCCCGGTAAGAAGTTGTAGCTATGCTCTAACAGAAGAATCGATAAGAAGAAAAAAGGTAAAGATTTGTCTTGATTATCATATAAAAAAATGTTTGGGTCCCTGTGAGGGATTTATTTCTCTTGAAAAGTATCAGGAAATTATTAAACAAATGATGTATTTTATAAATGGTAAAAATAGTATCCTTCTTGAAGAGATGAGGGAAAATATGAATAAATCTGCCGAAGGAATGAACTTTGAAGAAGCAGCAAGATTGAGGGATAATATTAATTTCATAGAAAATTTTTATGCCGGACATAAAACAGTATTGAATAATATGGATGATATAGACATTTTTTCCATTGCAGCGGATGGTGATTCTGCATGTGGAGTAATTTTTAAAGTGAGGGATGGTAAGATCACCGGCAGACAGCACTTTTATTTGTCTAATGTTAAAGATAAGGAGAAAAAGGAAATATTAAAACCCTTAATGCAGGAGTATTATCTTGAGAGCAGGTTTTATCCCGACCAGATATATGTTCCTGTTATTCCTGAAGATTACAAAGCATTGATGAGATGGCTTGAAAAAGAAAAGGGTAAAAAGATAAATTTAGTTACCCCAAAGATTGGTAAAAAGAATAAGCTGATTGAAATGGGTGAAAAAAATGCGCATTTGCTTTTGGAAGAACTTAAGATACAGAAGATGAAATCGGGTGATTATGTTCCAAATTCAATATCAGCGCTTCAAAAGGAACTGCATCTCAAAACTCTGCCAAAGAGAATAGAAGCCTTTGATATTTCAAACATTTCAGGAAAAGATGCTGTTGCATCGATGGTATATTTTGAAAATGGGGTTCCTAAAAAATCTGAATACAGAAAATTCAAGATAAAAACGGTTGAAAGTGCCGATGATTTTGCCATGATTGAAGAGGTTGTTATTAGAAGATATACCAGATTATTAGAAGAGAATACTGAATTTCCTGATTTAATACTCATAGATGGCGGGAAAGGGCAGGTATCGACTGCGGTTAATGCATTAAAAAAGATTGGAGTAACAAATCAGCCATTAGCAGGTATTGCAAAAAAATATGAGGAAATATATCTACCGGGGATAAAGGAACCGCAGTCCATATCGAAAAGTTCACCGGGATTAAAACTGCTCCAAAGGATTAGAGATGAATCGCACAGGTTTGCGCTTCAGTATCATAAAAAATTAAGGAAAAAAAGGACCATCTTTTCGGAACTTGATAATATCGACGGTATAGGAAAAGTAAAGAAAGAACAATTATATAGACAATTTGGTTCGATACGAAAAATCAGAGAAGCGAAGCCGGAAGAAATCTTGAATATACCCGGGTTTAATAAGAAAACTGTTAACAAATTGTTGAAGGAACTGAATCAAACATAATTTTTGAAAAAAACCAAATTTTTCTTGACTTAAAACCAAAAAATTATTATATTTATACCTTGAAGTGGGTTGTGATGACCCACTTTTTTGTTATATATAAAGTTGTAATTTAGATTATTTTTAACTGTTTGGAATAAATTGAACAAGTTAGAAAAAGAAGAAATAAAAAAACTCTTTAATAATGAAATAGTTGAAATGGGTTTTGAACTGGTTGATATTGAACTGAATATTACTAATATTGCAACTAATGTAAAACTGTTTGTTGATAAAGAAGGTGGAATTACTATAGATGAATGTACTGATATTAACCGTTCAATCTCGGATTTGATTTTTAGAAAGGATTTATTTCCAAAGAATTGTCAATTAGAGGTTTCATCACCCGGATTGGACAGACCTCTTAAAACAAAGAGAGATTTTGAACGGAATTCAGGTAGAAATATAATACTTGAATATAGAGATGAATTAGATTTGAAAATAATCGAGGGTAAGATAGTCAGTGCGGGTAATGAACTGATAATTATAAGTGATGGGGATGAATCTGTTTCTATCTCTTTTGAGAATATTGATAAAGGGAAAATAAAGTTACCTTGGTAATGATAAGAATTAATAAACCGTTTAAAAAAATAATTGAGGTTTAATGAAAAGATGAATCAGGAAATTATTGAAGCTTTCAAGGATATTGCCAAAGAAAAAAATATAGACAGGGAATACCTTGTGGAGATAATAGAGAATGTATTTTATCTTATGATAAAGAAGAAATTCGGAACCACAGACAACTTTGACGTAATTGCAAATATGGAAAAAGGAGAAATTGAGATTTACAGGTCAAAACAGATAGTTGAAAAAGTTGAGGATTCAAATACGGAGATTAGTATAGAAGACGCTCAGAAGGTAGAGCCTGATCTTGAATTGGGTGAGATGTTTGTTGAGATAATTAATCCGGAAAGCTTTGGCAGAAGAACAATTATTGCGGCAAAGCAGAATTTGACTCAAAAAATTAGAGAAGCAGAAAAAGAAATTATATTTGAAGAGTTTAAGAATAGAGTTGGAGAAATTATTATCGGAGATGTAAATCAGATAAATAGAGATGAAATATTTGTACTTGTTGAAAAAACCGAAATTCTCCTCCCCAAAAAGGAACAGATTTATAACGAAAGATATAGAAGGGGAGATAGTGTAAGAGCTATAATTAAAGAGGTAGTGAGGACATCGCGTGGCCCTGAGGTAGTTGTATCAAGAGCAGATCCAAAATTTTTGGTCAAACAGTTCGAGATTGAAGTGCCCGAAATTTACGACGGAATTATCGAACTTAAAGCTGTTGCCAGAGAAGCAGGAGACAGAGCTAAAGTTGCAGTTATATCCAACGATAAAAGGATAGACCCGGTGGGTGCATGCGTAGGTATGAAAGGTATTCGAATTCAATCGATTGTGAAAGAATTGAATAATGAAAAGATCGATATTATAAATTGGAGCGTAGACCCTGAAGTTTTTATTTCACAGGCATTAAGCCCATCTAAACCGGTAAGCATAGACGTAAACGTAGAAGAAAAAACTGCAGCTGCTGTAATCCCCGATGACCAGATTTCACTTGCAATTGGAAAAGGCGGACAAAATATTAGACTTGCTTCTATTCTGACAGGGTATAAAATTGAGACAATAAAACAATCGGATTTAACCAAAAAGGAAGAAGAAAAAATTGATGTAACGATGATTGATGAACTCTCTAATACTGTTCAGGAGAAACTAATTGAACATGGCTTTGATACTGCAGACAAGGTTCTTGATGCCGGGAAAGAAGCCTTATTGACTATTCCGGGTATTGGGAATAAAAAAGCAGATAAAATAATTGAATTATTGGGAAGTTTTTATGAGTAAAGATAAAGTAGAAACATTAGAAAAACCAAAAAGAGTACATCAAATTGCAAAGGAACTGAATATAGCGAGTGTTGAAGTGCTTGACTTTTTGAAGGAGCGGAAATATCCTATCAAAAATATGAATATTATGACCAGGGTTGATGAGAAGATGTACAGCGAAATCTTAGAGAGATTCCAGTCTGAAAAGGTGAGTGCCGAGAAGAAAATTGAATATAAGAGAAAAAAGCTGAAAATTACGGATTTTGAGAAAAAGGAAGAAAAAGAAGTTATTGAGATTCCGATAAAATATAATAAACTAAAAGTTAAAGAGAAAAAGATTGAAATAAGATATACTGAAATAGAAGAGAAAGTTGAGAAAGAACCGGTTATTGTTGAAGAGAAACCAAAAGAGATAAAGTAAAATGTTGCTGAAAAGGAAATAGAAGTAAAACCGACAATAGTAAAAGAAGAGAAGATTATAAAGAAGGAAAAGAAAGAGCTTCCGGAAGAAAAAGTCGAAATTAAACCAGTAAAAGCTGAACGAAAAGAAACCGAAGCAATTGAAAAGCTGGTTACAAAGAAGAAGGAATATCAGAGAAAATTATCAAGAGAAGGCAAAAAGGTTACTGAAAAGATAAAATCCAAAAAAGAGAAGGGAGTTGCTGATAGAGACGGACAGGTGCTGGTTAAAGCTGAGAAAAAGAAAGAGAGAAAAAGATACAGAAGGAAGAGAATTGACCAGAAAGAGGTCGATGCTTCTATTAAAGAAACCTTCGCACGAATGGAAACTTCCAAGGTAAGAAGAAAATATAAGAAAGTTAAAGAAGAAGAAGAGATTGCTGAAGAAAAAAGATTAATCAAAGTCAGTGAATTTATTTCCATTGGGGAACTTTCTGAATTTATGAATGTTGAACCAACAGAAGTTATCAAAAAATGTATGGAAATGGGATTACTAGTAACGATTAATCAGAGGTTGGATTTTGAAACCATAACAATGGTAGCAGATGAATTTGATTATGAAGTTGAATTGCTTCCTGAATATGGAATTGATTCAGTAGAAAAAGAGCAAGAAGATGAAGAAGGCTTAGAAGAAAGAACTCCTATTGTTACTATAATGGGACATGTTGACCATGGTAAAACTTCACTTCTTGATTTTATAAGGAAAAGTAATATAGTCGCAGGCGAGATTGGTAGTATAACTCAACATATTGGGGCTTATGAAGTTGAATATTCGGATAAAGGAATTACATTTTTAGATACACCGGGCCATGAAGCATTCACAGCAATGAGAGCCCGAGGAGCACACATTACGGATATTGTAATATTAGTCGTTGCTGCGGATGATAATGTTATGCCTCAGACTGTTGAAGCTATAAACCATGCAAAGTCGGCACAGGTGCCAATCATTATTGCAATCAATAAAATAGATAAACCAAATTCTGACTCTGAAAAAATAAAAAAGCAGCTTTCCGATATAGATATATTGGTTGAAAGTTGGGGCGGGAAGTATCCTTCCGTAGAAATCTCTGCAAAGACAGGTCAGGGTATTGACGAATTACTCGAGCTTATTCTCATACAGGCAGAACTCTTGGAATTAAAAGCTAATCCGGATAAGACTGCAAAGGGTGTGATAATAGAAGCTAAACTTGACAAAGGAAGGGGTCCTGTAGCTACAGTATTAGTGGCCAATGGAACACTTGACATTTCAGATACATTTATTGCGGGGCAATACTACGGTAAGGTTAGAGCAATGTTTAATGAGAGAGGGAAAAATGTTACAAAAGCTTCTCCTTCAGCCCCCATACAGGTCTTAGGATTTTCAGGCCTTCCGCAGGCAGGTGATACTTTTATGGTTCTTGATAGTGAAAGAGAAACCAAAGAAATAAGTCTGAAAAGACAGCAGTTAAAAAGAGAACAAGATTATCGCAGAATTCATCATCTTACATTGGATGAAATTTCACGGCAGATTAAATTCGGCACAATTAAAGAATTATCTCTGATTATCAAAGCAGATACAGACGGCTCAGTAGAAGCACTTTCAGATTCACTCTTAAAACTCAGTTCTACAGAAAAAAATGTAATAGTGAAAATAATTCATAAAGGAATTGGGACTATATCAGAAACGGATGTTTTGTTAGCATCTGCTTCTAATGCAATTATAATCGGTTTTCATGTAAGACCAAACGTAAAAAGCAGAAAAATTGCTGAAAAAGAAAAGGTAGATGTAAGATTATATAATATTATTTATGATGCTATTGATGACGTTAAAAAGGCATTAGAAGGTCTGCTCGAACCTGAATTTAAAGAAGAAATTACCGGAACAGCCGTAGTTAGAGATGTATTCAAGATTTCGAAAATCGGAAATATAGCTGGTTCGTATATTGAATCAGGAAAGGTTTTAAGAAATGATAATATAAGGATTATAAGAGATGGAAAAGTCATTTATGAAGGCAAAATAAATTCACTTAAGCGATTTAAAGACGATACAAAAGAAGTAGCTGCCGGTTTTGAATGTGGAATCGACGTCGAAAATTTTAATGATATTAAAGTTGATGACATTCTCGAATCATATAAAATAGTTGAAATAAAAAGAAAAGTTTGATAATTAAATTTATCTTTGTTATAAACACAAATGATTGTCGGAATTTGTGAAATAGAGGTTTTTATTCCTCAGGTAAGTTCTTTGAAAGAAAAAAGAGCAATAATTAAAAGCTTGAAGGACAAGATTTCAAGACGGTTTAATGTTTCGATAGCAGAAATTTGTTATCAGGATAAATGGCAGAGGGCACTTTTTGGAATTGCAAAGGTCAGCAGCGATAATGTTTCTATCGATAAGGTCTTCGAATTCATTGATAAATTGATTGATGAAGATGGAAGAGTTATGATAGTAAGATGTGATAAAAGGTTAGCGTGAAAATTTTTTAAATTTATGATTTACGATTTTAGATTTACGATTTGATAGAGGAAAGTATTCATCAACAAGTACTCGGGATTATTCGTGAATCGTCATTCATAATTCTTAATTTGTTAATCCACGACAAAAAAATACATTATGTGATTGTCTTTTTCAGACGGGCAATAATAATGGAATTTAAAAGAAGTTACAGAGTAGCTGGTGATATAAAAAGTGAGTTGAGTAATATTATATTAAGAGAAATCAGAGACCCGCTGATTGGATTTGTAACAATAACGGATGTAATCGTTTCCGATGATTTGAAGATTGCAAAAGTATATTATAGCACATTGGGTAATGAAACTGAAAAGCAAAAATCACATAAGGGATTGACGCGGGCAAGAGGATTTTTAAGAAAGGAACTTGCATCACGTATCAGATTAAAAAACATTCCTGAACTCAGGTTTTTTATAGATGATTCATTTGATAAAAGCTCAAAGTTTGATGAACTTTTAAATAGTTGAAAAATTATTTGTTGATTACAAGACCAACACACTCATTTTCTGTGCCTGTGCTGTACATTAGTATCAACAAAACAGAGAAATTATAAAAAAATTATTGAATTGATATTAAATATTTTTAAGCCCCCTGTTTTTACATCTTTTGATGTTATAAGAGCACTCAGAAGAGCCGGGGTAAAAATGAAAGCCGGACATGCAGGAAGTCTTGACCCATTTGCAACTGGGGTTTTATTGGTATGCTTGGGAGATTATACAAAAAAAATTTCGCAGTTAATGGAACTTAAAAAGGAATATGAAGGTTTAATTGAATTTGGCATTATTACGGATACCTATGATATTAGCGGGAAAATTAAAGAGAAAAAAGATGTTAAAGAATATTCATTGGATATATTAGAAAAAGTTTTCTCTGAATTTACTGGTAAGATAGAGCAAATCCCTCCTATGTATTCTGCAGTGAAATATTCCGGTGTTCCACTTTACAAAATTGCAAGAACAGGAAAGGAAATTGAAAGAAAACCAAAAAAAGTTGAAATATATTCACTCGAGATATTAAAATATGAAAGTCCCTTTTTGACATTCAGAGCTGTTTGTTCAAAGGGTACTTATATAAGGTCTTTAGTCTATGACATTGGAAATCGATTGGGATGCGGTTCCTACCTGAGATCTCTTACAAGAACGAAGGTGGGTAATTATTCTGTTAAGGATTCTCTCTTTGTGGGTGATTTTGAAAAGTTTTTCAACGAGCAAAAGATTTATGGAAATTGTAAGTAATATAGAAAATTTTAATTGCAAGAAAGGTTCAGTTTTAACCTCGGGTACGTTTGACGGAATTCATCTTGGACATCAATTAATTATTAAAAGACTGATAGAAATTTCAAAGAGAGAAAAATTAAAATCTATTCTTGTAACATTTTCTCCTCACCCACAAACTGTTGTAAAATCGAAAAAAAAAGAAATAAAAATACTTACTACTATTGAAGAAAAAAAGGATGTTCTAAAAGACTTTGATTTAGATTATTTTTTAATAATAAAATTTACGGAAGAATTTTCAAAGATAACGTCTTTAGAATTTATTAAAGATTTTTTGGTAGATAAATTTAATATTAAAGAGATTGTAATTGGATATAATCATGCTTTTGGGCGGGACCGAAATGGTTCTATTGAAACTCTTAAGAAACTTAGCGAAAAATTCAGTTATAATATTACGATTGTTGAACCTGTTATGTATATGGACGGCTTGATAAGCAGTACAAGAATCAGAAAGGCATTAAATTCTGGAGATATTGCAGATGCTTTGAGAATGCTCGGAAGAAATTATTTGTTTTCAGGAAATGTTATTAAGGGAAAAGGAATCGGAAAAGCCATTAATATTCCAACTGCAAATATAAAAATAGATGATGAATTAAAGCTTATTCCGAAAAATGGTATCTATATCTGCAAAATAATAGTAAAAGGCAAAATGTATAACGGTCTATTAAATATTGGAGTGAATCCAACATTTAATTCGCATAAATTATCAATAGAAGCGAATATTTTTAATTTTAATGACAGCATATATGATGAAAAAATAACAGTAGAGATTATTAAACGATTAAGAGACGAAAAAAGATTTGAAAATATTGAATCCCTTGTTCAACAAATTCAAAAAGACAAGGAAAAATGTATGAAATTCTTCAGTAGATGTTAGTAAAATGAAATATTATTTGGAGGAAAGAATGACATTAGTAAAAGAAAAGGTTGAAGATATTGTAAAAAAATTTGGTAAAAATAAGAAAGATACTGGCTCAACAGAAGCACAAATTGCAATTATCACGGAGAGAGTCAGATACCTGACCGAACATTTCAAGACACATAAAAAAGACCATCATTCACGGAGAGGATTATTGAAACTCGTTGAAAGAAGAAAAAAACTTTTGTCTTATCTTAAAAGAAAAAACATAGAAAAATTCCGTGAAGTTAAAACAGCCCTTAAAATCAGATAAAAAACTAAATTTAAAAAAATAGAATAGTTTTAACAAAAGTCAATATGTAATACTTTTAAGCTTAAATGTCAAAATCAAAATGCCAAAAAGAATCAGGTGAAATAAGTTTTGACATTTGGATTTAAAAATAATAGTTGATATTACTGAAAAAATATTGGAGGACAATACTTAAATGATATCAGTTGAGAATTTAACAAAGTACTATGGAATTAAAAAAGCTGTAGATAATATTACATTTAGTGTAAAAAAAGGTGAGATATTAGGATTTCTGGGTCCGAATGCTGCCGGGAAGACCACAACAATGAGGATAATAACCTGTTATTTATCTGCATCTTCAGGTACTGTCAGGGTTGCAGGATATGATATTTTTGAAAATCCGATTGAGGTAAAAAAGCGAATCGGATACATGCCCGAAAATCCTCCTTTATATACTGATATGACCGTGAGTTCATATTTAAAATTTGTGGGTGGAATAAAAGGGCTTTCCGGGAAAAAACTCAATGAAAGAGTAAATGAAGTTATGAAAGTAGCCGCTGTTGAAGATGTTAAAAACAGGGTTACAGGTAAACTTTCCAAAGGATACAGACAGAGGGTCGGGCTGGCACAAGCAATAATTCATAACCCTGAAATTCTAATACTTGATGAACCTACCGCAGGTCTTGACCCGAAGCAAATTATTGAGACCCGGGAACTTATTAAATCTCTGGCCGGACAGCATACCATTGTAGTCAGCACACATATACTTCCTGAAGTCAGTATGACTTGTGACAGGGTTCTTATAATTAATGAAGGAAAGATAGTAGCTGAAGACACAATCGAGGACCTCACAAAAAAAATAAGAGGTTCAGAAACCATCCTGATGGAAATTAATGGACCAAAGAACGAGATAAAAGAAAAATTGGAAAAGATTGAAGGAGTTGCGGAAGTTAAGGTTCAGGATACTAAAGATGGTGGTCTGCATAAATATCATATAGAATCCAAACCCAGCTTTAACATAAGAAAAGAACTTGCAAAGACTGTCGTTAACAGTGACTGGGGGCTCGAAGAAATGAGAACAATTAGTTTGAGTCTTGAAGACATCTTCCTGAAGCTGACAACAAAAGAAGAGGAGGTGCAGAATTGAAAAATATATATTCAATATTTATAAGAGAATTAAAATCATATTTTATTTCTCCTATTGCTTATGTAATATTAACAGTATTTCTACTCTTATCGGGATATTTCTTTTACACCGTATTGTCTTGGTTTTTACAATATTCTATTCAGATGCAAGCTAATCCTTATGGACAGCCTCCTCCTGTTAATGTCAATTTGATGATGATGCGTCCGCTTTTTCTTAATATGGCTATTATTGCAGTTTTTATGATACCTATGATTACGATGAGGCTTATTGCTGAAGAGAAAAAAACAGGTACGCTGGAACTGTTAATGACATCACCAATTACTCCAATGCAGTGGATTTTGGGCAAGTATCTATCCGGATTCATCCTTTATGCTTCTATGATAACATTGTCATTCATACCAATTTTTCTCCTATTTCTGTTTGGTAATCCCGAGTTCTGGCCCGTTATTTCTGGCTACATCGGCCTGTTGTTCCTTGGAGGAGCTTTTCTTTCACTGGGGCTTATAGTATCATCTTTGACCGAAAACCAGATTATAGCAGCTACTGTGAGCTTCTTTTTATTCCTGCTTTTATGGGTAATTGATTGGATTGCTGATTCTTTAAGTTATACTATGGGTTCAGTTATTAAATATCTGTCTATTGTCAGTCATTTTGATGATTTTGCTAAAGGAATAATAGATACAAGTAATATTGTATTCTTCCTTAGTTTTATAATATTTGGAATATTTTTAACTTACCGCTCAATAGACTCAATAAGGTGGAGGATATAAGATGAAAAACTATTCTGTATATGGTGGAATATTAGGAATTCTCCTTATTATTATAGGTTTAATAAATTATTCTATGATTGGTTTCTGGGAGACCTCGTCTATTGCTTTAATAGCTGTTGGGCTTGTATTGGGAGTTATATATTTTGCTACTAATCTTAGAAAAACCGTAGAATTGATGGGAAGAAGAGATACAAAATACGGCAGTAATGCTTTGGTATCATTAATATCTGTTCTTGGTATTCTCGTTTTGATAAACTTTGTATTTAATAAAAGGAATAACAGGATTGACCTGACTGCTGCAAAACAATTCAGCCTTTCGCCTCAGACTGTAAAAATTCTGAATAACCTGGATAAAGATGTTGAAATAAAAACATTCTTTAAGAGCGGCTCAAGCGGGCAGTTGGAGGATTTACTTGCAGAATATGTAAATATATCAAAAAGAATTAAATATGAATTTATTGATCCCGACAAA
>JAUVVT010000194.1 GCA_030604505.1 bacterium
AATAAATTCTCCAGCTGGGATCTTTATCATCTTAATGCCTTTTACTTTAAACCTTACCTGCTCGAGGTCTGAAAAACTTGATTCTTCCGTTCCCCACCACACGCATATCTTTCCCCCCGGACTTTCTATAATATCATATCCATTACCGCTGAGATATTTCATCGGTAAAAATCTCCAGATTTTTCCCGAGTCCCTGCTGTAGCGTATAAAGACATAGGCAGGTGAATCCGGTGAAATCTCAGGGTCATCAAGATTATATTCAATTACTAATCTTGGACCACCCTGTTCAGTTTGTTCTTTTCTTAGCTTTACGTCTGAAATATTAATAAATTGAGAATAAGATAAATTCGGAATCAAAAGAATAACAACGGTTAATAATATATTTTTTTTAAGCATGCTATTCCTTTGGACTAATAAGTGTTTAAAAAGTGTAACTTTATTATACCTTCTCCGGCACAATCCACGGCTCTCTGTAATTGGCTTTTAAATATTTATTTGCTTCTGCATCATTTACAAACGTTTCAGTTTTTCCATCAAATTTTAATTTCCGATTACCAACCCTGTACGAGATGTTAGCAAGATGACACAATATCATCGAAAGATGAACTTCTTCAATATCTGCATTGGGCTTTTTGCGACTGTTCATACAACTTATGAAATTTTCAAATTGTTCATCAGTTATATTTTTTTCTGTCATATATCCAAATTTTATACGGCTTTTTTCTGAAACGGCTAATTCATTTTCCTGAGTTCCTTTCTTTTCTTTATAAACCTGCCATCCTCCTCCGTGTCTCCCGAAGTACATAAAACCCTCTGTTCCACATATTTCAATCTTTGTGGAACAAAAGGGCCAGTCTGGGAATTGATTTGGATCTTTGATATGTACGATTCTATGCATATAAGGTGACCAGAGAGAGCCTTCAGCAAGCAATGTAATTTTGCCGAATCTATAAGTTGCAAACTGAGTATCCGGTTGTTCTCGTCCATCATTAAAATAATAAACTCCCCCTTCATTATAAACGGTATCCGGATATCTTTTACCAATCAAACACCGTACCAAATCCATTTGGTGAATCATATCAGCCATAATATAACCGGTATAAAAATCCCATAATCTCCAAAACCATCTACCCGGACGATAGGGAAGCATAGGTGACGGACCACACCATAGGTCATAATCCAAACCTTCTGGAACGGGTTCTATATCAGCTACATTGATAGGACCGGATTTCTGCATAAGAAAAACACGCGCCAGATAGATATCTCCAAGTTTTCCTGAGTGGATATAATTAACAGCATCTTCAAGATAGTAAGCGCTGCGTGATTGTGTTCCCACCTGAACAATCCTTTTATATTTACGAGCTGCTTCGACCATCTTTCTGCCGTCCCAAATGCTCAGTGAAAGGGGTTTTTCCACGTAAACATCTTTTCCTGCCTGACAAGCCATAATCGTACCGAGTGCATGCCAGCGGTCAGAAGTTGCATTTACAATTGCATCAACTTCAGAATCAGCAAGCATCTCTCGAAAATCCTGCACAAATTTCGGTTTATATCCATGACCCTCTACTATAACCTCTGCTGCCCTTCCATAACGCCTTGTATCTGCATCACAAATATATTTAATCCTTATATCATTCCTTTTTACAAGAGATTCGATAAGATGAATTC
This sequence comes from bacterium, assembly GCA_030604505.1. Taxonomy (GTDB): domain Bacteria; phylum SM23-31; class SM23-31; order JAUVVT01; family JAUVVT01; genus JAUVVT01. The sequence continues at coordinate 1,669 of JAUVVT010000194.1, forward strand.
CACGACCGCCCAATCCCATTATTCCAAATATAACTTTGCTGTTTGCTCCAATAATCTTTTTACGAGATACTGCACTAACGCCGGCAGCATAAACTGAGCCTTTTAAAAACTCACGTCTATTAAATGACTGCATATTTTTTATCCTATATTATTGGTTAAAAGTTAAGTTACGTTTTTATTTAAATTCCATTTCACCGCAGAAATAAATAATTCACGATTCGACAAATTAGCTGTTGCCTGTTAGCTATTCACAACTCGTAAATACTAAGGCAATTCACTTTATTATACCTTCTCCAGTACGACCCATGGCTCTCTGTATTTGGCTTTTAAATATTTATTTGCTTCTGCATCATTTACAAACGTTTCAGTTTTTCCATCAAATTTTAACTTTCTATTTCCAACACGATACGAAATATTAGCAACATGGCATAACAATGTTGAGAGATGTGCTTCTTCGACATCTGCTTTAGGAATCTCACGGCTGCGCATACAGCTTATAAAATTTTCGATATTATTATCTGTACCCTGGCGGCTGTATTCCTGGGCAATTATTTCATTTTCCTGGCCACTCTGCCGCCAGTTTCCACCGGTAGAAGCACTCTTTGCAACATAAACCTGCCATCCTCCCCCATGGCTTCCAAAGTCCATAAGACCCTTAGTCCCGCATATTTCTACCTTTGTAGATGTAAACGGCCAGTTAGGAAATCCGTCTGCATCTCTGATGGCACCGGGAATTTTATGCATATATGGTGTCCAGAGAGCCGATTGTGAAAGCAATGTGAGGTCGCCGAATTCATAAGTCGCCATTTGTGTATCCGGCTGTTCCCGTCCATCCCTTAAATTGAATACCCCTCCCGAATGGGAAACAGTATCCGGATAAGTTTTACCTATTAAATACCGGACCACGTCCATTTGATGAGCAAGGTCTCCCGGAATAGCGCCGGAATAAAAATCCCACAATCCCTGCCACCATCTGCCCGGCCGATATGGAAGCATCGGCGAAGGTCCGCACCACAAGTCATAATCCAAACCGTCCGGCACAGGTGTTTCTTCGGTTTTCTGTCCAGGATTATGAAGCATCATATTATATACTCTTGCCAGATATACATCTCCGAGCTTACCGGAACGGATATACTCGGCAGCATTATCGATCGCAGGACCACTGCGGGTTTGAATTCCAACCTGAACAATTCTCTTATATTTACGTGCCGCTTCAACCATTTTTCTGCCATCCCAGATGCTGAGTGAAAGGGGTTTTTCCACGTAAACGTCTTTTCCTGCCTGACATGCCATAATTGTACCAAGCGCATGCCAGCGGTCGGAAGTAGCATTTATAATTGCGTCAACCTCAGGGTCAGCGAGCACATTTCGAAAGTCCTGATCAAACTTTGGCTTATAACCGTGGTCTTCCATTACACTTTCCGCTGCCGGTCCATAGCGGCGAGTGTCCGCATCACAGATATACTTAATCCTTATATCAGACCTTTTACAAAGGTGGCCAATTAGCCCCCTTCCTCTTCCCCCAACTCCCATTATTCCCAGGATAATTTTATCATTTGCTCCAATACTCTTTTTACGGTTTAATGCAGTAACCACTGCAGCACCGATGGAACTCTTTAAGAAATTCCGCCTATTAAATGACCTCATTTTTCTCTCCTATTTTTATTATTCAATTTGTTTTTTAAATTACTAATATTAATCTAACACAGTTTTATGAAAATATTTTCATAAAATATTATTTAAACCGCAATAAAATCATTGAATCTAATAATACTATGGAGAAAAATATAAATATGTGCTAATATAGTTGATTAATGTTTATCAAAAAACAACAATCTTTCAGGATGGGATTTATTGTTAAAATTATCTTTTTTTATATAAAAAATCAAGAGTTATTTTAATATGATTTCAAAATATGGGGGAATAAATATTTTTAAAAGTATAAATTTTAAATTTTAATATTTGACTTTTTAAATATTGTAAACTATTATATAATTATATACTGTATAATACTCATCCGGAGGTGCTATATGAATCCTTTTTTAGGTGTATTTTTACATTCTGTTGGCGGTTTTGCTGCCGGAAGTTTTTATATTCCATTCAAGAAAGTTCAGAACTGGGCTTGGGAAAGCTACTGGCTTGTGGGCGGTTTTTTTTCATGGATTATTGTACCTTGGATTGTGGCAATTTTGACAGTACCAGACCTTCTGACAGTCCTGACTGGAGCACCCTTAATCAATCTTGGTATTTGTTATCTATTTGGTGTATTGTGGGGTATCGGCGGACTTACATTCGGCTTGTCGATGCGCTATCTTGGTATATCGCTCGGTTATGCTCTTGCTCTCGGATATTGTGCCGCCTTTGGCACAGTTATACCGCCGATATATTTTGGAACGTTTATTGAAATGATCGGCAGTGCCTCTGGTGTGATTACAGTCGGTGGGGTTCTTGTGTGTCTTATAGGCATTGCCATCTGCGGTTGTGGAGGGATATTAAAGGAAAGAGAACTTTCAGAAGCCCAGAAGAAAGAGATTATCAAAGAATTCGAATTTAAAAAAGGTTTTTGGGTCGCATTATTATGCGGCACAATGAGTGCATGCTTTGCATTCGGGATTGCAGCGGGTAAACCTATTGCCGAAAGAGCCGTTTCACTTGGCACGACATCATTATGGATGAATAGCCCTGTTTTTATTGTTATACTTCTCGGTGGATTTACCACAAATTTTATCTGGTGTGTTATCCTGAATATAAAAAACCGCTCCTCGAAAGATTATATAGAGAGCGGGAAGGCACCTCTGTTCACAAACTATATATTTTCCGCACTTGCCGGGACCATCTGGTATTTCCAGTTTATGTTTTATGGAATGGGCACAACCAAAATGGGCAAGTATGATTTTTCAAGCTGGAGTATTCATATGGCATTCATCATTGTTTTCAGCAATATTTGGGGATTTTATTTCAGGGAATGGAAAGGTTCGAGCAGCCGCACAATCCGTATTGTTATTTTTGGTATACTTGTGCTCATTGTGTCGACAATGGTTATAGGACTGGGTAATTATCTTGCATCGTTTGGCAAATAAACTCAGTTTTCAGACAGCTTTAATTTCATCTGACGATAAAGAACTGTATGGGGAGAAAATATTAATATGAAACATAAAGAAACAATGACCTCGCGGGAGCGTATTTTAAAAGCTCTCAATCATGAAATCCCTGACCGTGTCCCGATTGACCTTGGAGGATTTCAAACAGGTATTCATAAAAGAGCTTATGAAGATTTGCTTAGATTTTTAGGAATTGAGGATAAAATAAAGATTCTTGACCCTGTCCAGCAGCTTGCTGTTCCATGCGAAGATGTTCTTCGGCGCTTCAGCGTTGATACCCGCTATATATGTGCACACGGACCCGATAGTTTTAATAGTACCATTGAGCAAAA
>JAUVVT010000207.1 GCA_030604505.1 bacterium
ATATGGTGGGGCAGGACTGGAAAGTACTACGTATAATTTAGACTATACCGAAGTTAATTCAGGAAGTAAAATCTCGGTTACCATAAAAGAGCAAAATAATCCGAGACTTGTAGGGGGTGTCTCGCTTAAATTAGGCTTGTTAAACTTTAATATTGAAGCAAACTTTGCAAAATATAAATCCTTATCCGGCGGGATTGGGGTTACTTTCAGATAAGGAGATAATTAAGCAATTATCAGTATTATTAAATCTTTTTTTTCTCCTCTTCGTATAATGACTTCGTGGTTTCCAGCAATTTTTCCATATTCGCTAAATGCTGTTTTTCCTGGTTTGCAAGCGTAATAAACAGTTCTTTCGATTCTTCATCATAAGCCTCTTCTGATGCTTCCATATAAAAATTATACGCATTTCTCTCTCTGCCTATTGCAATAATTGCAATTTCCATCATCGATTTTATGGATTTTAAGCGTGTCTTGTCCAAAGTCCCTCCCAAAATTGTTTATTTAAATACTAACTTCCCGCCAAGATAGCCAAGCCTGCCGGATATCGGAGTTAAGGAGAAAATTAATACTATATATACAAATTGTAATATACCGCTGGAAATCATAATGTCAGGGATTATAGTCCGCATAATAACAATAAGTAAACCTAAAAATGTCAAAATTATTGAAAGACGTCTCTTTTCTAAAAAAAGAGGTACCTTTGCACCTTTATACTTTGATTTCCAATCAGCAATACCGGAAAAAGTCCCAATCGGGGAACCTAAAAATCCGAAAATCAAGCAATAATATGATGCTTTCTCAAAACATATTTCACCAAATATCAGATAAAGAAGAACCAGTGCTGAGGAAATAGGAAAGAGTGCATTGGGAAAATGCACAGAAATAGGGTGAAGATGTATCTTCATATCATACCCTTTAAAATATAAGGTAACCTATCGTTAATTACATTAATTTTATTACAACTTTTGAGTAATTAAATAAGATTCTCTCTAAAATTTTATGATTATATAAGTTTTTTAAAAATAAAAAATAGGATTAACCGTTATTGAATGAACTAACTGGAAAAATATTTTTATTGGAGGAATTTGATTTATCAAATTCATTAAAAATTATTTAATTATGATAAAAATTCAGAAAAACCCTGAAATAAAAAATTATAAATCTCAAAATAAATAATTTATGGGAGCATTCTGTATTCCAAATTTTATACTCTTGGATGTCAAATTATTGCTGTTCAAATCTGTTATCGTTATAGAAAGCTCATATATGCCAAACTTTGTTGCACTCATATCGATTGAGAGATTAATATTCTCCGTCGGGTTTACTCCTTCATATTCATAGGAAGCAGTTATGTCCTGTCTTCCTTCTTTTACACCGACAAGTTTTCCCAGATTTGAGATGATTTTTGACATTATGGGTTTTTTATCTTCAGATTCCGCACTGACCTTATATTCTACTAAAAACTTTGTTTTTTGCTCGGGATTAATCATTAAATTATAAATCTCGAAATATATATGCATAAGCTGATTTTTATAAAAAAGTCTTGCAGGATTGGGTATTATCTTTAAGCCGTTCTTTGTATATTTTGAATCTTCATCTCCGGGAAGAATGTTGGAAGCAAGTAAAATATCACTCACTTTAAACTCACCAAACGGATATGAATCAATGTATATTATGTCTCTGTATGTACCGGTGTTTTTAGAAACTTCTTCCTGAAACTCTATTGCAAAATTATATTCCCCCGGGTCGATTTCCAATTGATTCTGCCCGATAATATAATAATTCATTTCGCTTTTAAGATTCAGACTTAAATTAATTTTTTCTTTAGAAACCTTTTTATTTACTTCATACCATTTCTCATCAAAAAAGAATATCCCCCCGTTTAAGGTTGCAACCATATAATCTTTTTCACGCTTGGGAGTAAGTGCATTTATGGGAACCGCATGATATACTTCAATCAATGATTTACCGTTATCTCCCCTGAAACTTACCAGAGAATAACCGAAATCAAATTTATCCCCCTTGAATGAAGGTATATATATATCCGGTTTTTCCTTGTAAATTTGTTCAGCAATTTCCGGGAAATGAATATTGGGGAATCGGGACCTTGCACCTAATCTGAAGTCTCCTGTTAAGTAAAGATCCTCAAATGCAAAGCTGAATCCGTCATAATACCATATCTCGGTCAGGTCAAGGTCCCTGCCGCCTCCTATACCGGCTTTTTCAGCTCTCAATCTGGCTATCTCATTCGGAGGGCCATATCTTATATAGATTTTGCCCCTGTCTGTTTCCCAGCCGGCTATTTTGTTTTTCTTTACGCCAAATTTTAAATTGGCATAAGGAATCCTTGAATAATGTTCAAGTATTCTTTCATTGTACTCAGACAAAAACAGCGGGTCCTTGGGTTTCCAGAATTCTTCTTTAAATTTAGATTTATCCGCAGAAGCTAATGCATTATATTTTTTAACTTCATCGGCAGGTATAATATATTCAATCGACTCAAAGACCGCTCTCTCATCCGATTCCATCAATGACTTCGCTTTTTCATATTCAGAATGCGATATTTCATGGTCACTAAGAATATAATGTCCAAATCCCAAAAAAAGGTGAGTATCTTTATCGTCCGGATTGTTTTTGAGTATCTTTTTTTGATAATCTATAAACCTATCAATCATACCGCCTTCCAGAGAGAGAAGACTCAGGTTGTGGAGAGCATCCCTATTGTCAGGTTCAAGCTCGAGCGCCTCAGAAAAAGCAATAACGGCATTTGCATAATCCTTTTGAACAAACGCACTAAAATCTGTATACTTCCCGATACTCTCATTCCTCTCGCTTAAATATTCTTTTACCGGTCCCGTTCCCTCATAATTGAAAATATAACCAAGCATATTCTCATCAATAAAAGATACAATACTGCCGTCACTAAAGCTTCCGCTCACCATATTTTTGTAGTATTCCATCTCATTCATATATAAAAGCCCAAGATTCAGATAAAGTTCTGTATTTGTCGAATCTATCGTTTTAAGCCATTCAAATCTTTTTCTGGCGTTATATCTAAATCCTTGTCTTAACATCAATTTCCCGTAATGGAGTTTATATAACGTATTCTTTGAGTCAATTTCAATAGCTTTTCTTATAGTTCTTTCTGCAAGGGTTCTTGTATGTACACTTTCTAAATCTATATACACCAACGTAAGCAGGTCATATGCTTTGGCAAATTTATCATCTATATCAATTGCTTTTTGAAGAAATTCAGCCGCTAATTCGAAATTCCCGGATTTATATTCGGCTTCCCCTTTTTCATAAAATTCATTAGCAAGTTTGCTTACACTTAATTGCTGAAGGCTGTCTTTATCTGCTGACGCAGACTGCATACCATAAATATTAAAAGCAAAACCAATTAATAAAGCACTTATTAAAAAAAAGCTTTTTAATATCTTAACCATATCTAAACTCATTCCCCTCTCAATAAAACATTTTAATAATAAAATTAACTAAAATTTTATTATTATCAAACCTTAAATTACAAATATAAATTTAATAATATTTATATAAAAAAACAAATTAAATAATTACTCCAAATTTGCAATACAATTAATATTCATTTTTTAATGTAGGGGCAAACGGACGCGTGCACTGTGTGTTCGCCTTATTTTGTACGAACAACCTTCATTGTCTATAAGTTTTTCATAGCTGCACAACACCGCAAAATATTAATCATTTTAAATATAAAGTTTTTAAAGATTTAGAAAATTTCCCGGCATTTAATTTATAGATATAAATCCCGGAAGAAACCTTCCGCCCGAAATTATCTGTCCCGTCCCATTTTACTTCATATATACCCGATTTTTTATATTCGTTCAATAAAGTCTTGATTTCCCTGCCCCTGATGTTATAAACTATCAAAGAAACATTTTCCGGCGCCGGGATTTCAAATCTAATTGTTGTTACAGGATTAAACGGATTCGGATAACTTTGAAAAAGTTCATACTTTGGCATTCTTATATTTTCCACAGTTAATATATCGGAATATTCATAAGAACCGTCAAAATAAAGAGCTTTAATTCTGTAAAAAATAGTCGAGTGAATTGTTTCTTCATCATAAATGCTGTATTTAAAATCATTTTGACTGTTTTTGGGAACAAATCCAATCTTTTCAAAGAAATCTTTGTTTATACTCTTTTCAATCTCATAACCGTAAATATTATGTTCATCTTCGTTCACCCAGTTCAACCGAATATTCTCCCCGTCGGATATATTATAAGAAAAAACCAAAAACTCAACAAGAACAGGACCCGGCTCCTTTAAGAGTGAATCGTTTTTGTTTGTAACAGCCATAAGGGAAAATGTATCTGCCCGTGCTGTAGCTATATTGGTGCTAATATCAATAGAGGTTTCCAATATTTTCCATCTTGATTCTGTGGAGTCATAGAAAGCAAGGGTTAATTCGGTTTCAGGGATATTTCTTGCAAGCAGGGTATCGATTGAATAACCGAATTTAATCGAAGCAGAATATTCTTCATCAATATCGTGCTCTATCATATAATAGCTCATCACCGACGAAAACTCGGGAATATTTTTTAACGGTTCAGGAATTTTTGTACCAAGATTCGTAATATTAATATGTTTCCCTCTGTTATTTCCCTTGATAAACCTTATAATAATTGACGTTTCATCTGAAAATCCCGTTGAAATAATATCCAGATTATCTGCAATATCAAAAGCCGCTGGTTCGGAAATATCATATATAAATTTATCGGAATTCCTGTCAATCTTGATATTCATTGGGTAAGTCCCGTTAATTTTTGCCGTCGAAGTGGCAATCAAGACTGCCTGACCTGTCGAACCCTTATTCGGAAGAATAACCGATTCAGCTAAATTATTAATCATCTCAAAATCTAATATGTCTGTCCCGCTCAAATTTTTATCAAAAATTATATTGTTTCGCCACTCTCCAAG
>JAUVVT010000068.1 GCA_030604505.1 bacterium
GCTGATGGGGCCCGGTCCTTCAGATGTAAATCCGCGCGTATTGAAGGCAATGTCCTATACCACGATCGGGCATTTGGATGGTCAGTTCTTGGAAATTCTCAACGATATTCGCGAAATGCTTCAGACCGTTTTTAAGACAAAAAACCAACTAACTCTTGCCGTCAGCGGTACGGGATCTTCAGGGATGGAAACATGCGTAGTAAACCTTATTGAGCCTGGAGACAAGATATTAGTATGCATTGCTGGTATTTTTGGCATGCGAATGAAGGATGTTGCTGAGCGCTCAGGTGCACAGGTTTCAGTTATTGAAGTTCCGTGGGGTCAGGTTGTCACTGCTGAACAGGTTCAGAAAGCTATTGATGGGAATGGTCCGTTCAAAGTTGTTGGAATTGTCCAAGCGGAAACCAGCACCGGTGCGGCACAGCCAATTGAAGAGATCAGTCGCGTTGTACACGATGCGGGCTCGCTGCTGCTGGTCGATACAGTCACGAGCCTTGGCGGAATGGAAGTTGATGTTGATGGCTGGCAGATCGATGCCTGTTACAGCGGTACTCAGAAATGCCTTTCCTGTCCGCCGGGACTGGCGCCAGTGACTTTCAGCCACGACGCTGAGGAGGTTATCAGCAATCGCAAAAGTAAGGTGCAAAGTTGGTATCTCGACATGAACATGGTTCGCCGTTATTGGGATTCTGAGCGGCTGTATCATCACACGGCACCGATTAATATGAACTATGCGCTGCATGAAGCCCTGCGGATTATTCTGGAAGAAGGGCTGGAAGCGCGCTGGGAACGACACATGAAGCAGCATAAAATATTGAAAGAAAAATTAGAAGCATTGGGTTTGGTCTATCTTGCTGATCCAAATCATCAACTACCGATGCTTAATGCCGTTGCAACACCGGAAGAAATAGATGAATCGACAGTCCGCAAGCGTCTGCTCGACGAATATGCCATAGAGATAGGAGGCGGTCTGGGAGCATTTAAAGGCAGGGCATGGCGCATAGGATTAATGGGAGAAAGTGCTACACAGAAGCATGTTGACTCCCTTATTTCTGCATTGGAAACGATTTTATCTTAATCATTAAGCAAGGAAAATTCGGAAGCAAAATAGTACTGATAAAATTTTCCATAAAAATTCTGATATTCATCCCGGCTGATACTTCTGAGGCAAATCTTCTGTTGATTAAAAGATCCCCTGCCAATAGAGATTCCAGTTTAACTATCAGATCTGACCTGAATTGATGTCAGAGGCTTCAGCCTATCGAAGTGAAGGGAAAATATCTATTTTCCTTTGACATCGATTTATCATGCATTTCTATAATTTCAGAAAGCTGGTTGAAAAGAGATTTTATTGTTCTATTGTTTCGTGTCTTAGATAAATAGAAGATCTTGAAAGGTATTGCATTTATGACAAAATTTTTATATAATATTTAAATTATACAATTGTAAAAAGGAGATTACCTTGTGAGTCTTACTCTTCAGACTTTTTTAGCCGTCTCCCCGATTCTGACTGCGGCGGTTTTACTGGTTGGTTTTCGTTTGCCCGCCAAAAAGGCAATGCCGGTGGTTTACATTGTAGCTGCCGTAATTGCCTTGACGGCTTGGGGTGTTTCCATCACCCGAATTATTGCCTCAACCATCCAGGGGCTTTTTATCAGTTTCGACCTCATTTATATTATTTTCGGTGCTATTCTGTTATTGAATACGCTTAAATATTCTGGTGCTATTACTACGATTCGTGCCGGCTTTACTAAGATCAGCGAGGATAGGCGAGTGCAGGTAGTAATCATAGCCTGGCTTTTCGGTTCCTTCATAGAAGGGGCATCCGGGTTTGGCACACCAGCGGCGATTGCTGCGCCGCTGATGGTTGCACTCGGCTTCCCGGCGATTGCTGCTGTTATGATTGGTATGATGATTCAGAGTACACCGGTTACTTTCGGGGCGATAGGCACACCGATACTGATTGGTGTAAGGACAGGATTGGAAAATCCGGAGATTAACTCAAAATTGGCAGCTGTCGGAACGGATTTTGAGAGTTATCTGCGTTTAATCACAACAGAATCAGCCATAATCCATGGTATCACCGGTACTTTGATGCCGCTAATTATGATAATAATGATGACCCGATTCTTTGGTAAAAATCGATCTTGGACAAAGGGACTCTCTATTACGCCTTTTGCGATTTTTGGCGGTTTAGCTTTTACTATTCCGTATACAATGATTGGAGTTTTTCTTGGACCTGAGTTCCCATCACTGCTGGGAGGATTGATTGGGTTAGCTATAGTGACTTATGCTGCTCACAGGAAATTTTTGATACCGAAAGATACATGGGATTTTGCACCCGCAAGCGAGTGGAACCACGATTGGATGGGTAAGATAGAGATCAAGATTGATGCCCTGTCTGATAAAAAGATGTCAACTTGGCTCGCATGGATTCCGTATTTGTTGGTTGCACTTTTCCTTGTAATCAGCCGCTTGCCTCAACTACCGGTCGGCAGCTTTTTAAAATTGCTGACTATCGAATGGTCCAATGTTCTGGGTACGGATATTACAGCATCTACCAAGCCACTTTATCTGCCGGGTACTATTCTGATTGCTGTTGTTTTTATTACATTTTTAATGCACCGGATGGATATTGCAAGATTTCGTGCGTCATTTGCTGAATCCAGCAAGGTGCTTATGGGTGCTGGTTTTGTTTTGATTTTCACCGTTCCAATGGTTCGTATTTATATTAATTCAGGCGTCAACAGTATGGAACTGCTTAGTATGCCTGTAGCAATGGCTGCGTGGGTTGCTGACAATGTCGGCAGTGTATGGCCCATGTTTGCGCCATCTATTGGGGCTCTTGGCGCATTCATTGCCGGCAGCAACACAGTCAGCAACATGATGTTCAGTCAATTCCAGCACAGCGTTGCCGATAGTCTGCTGATTTCCGGCTCATTAGTCGTTGCTCTCCAGGCTGTTGGTGCTGCGGCTGGCAACATGGTTGCTATTCATAATGTTGTAGCGGCATCTGCAACTGTTGGGCTTTTGGGGCAGGAGGGTGCGACTCTCCGTAAAACAATCTTGCCAACGATTTATTATCTTACAGTCGTTGGTATTTTAGGATTGATTGCTATCTATGTATTAGGTGTTCCTGATCCATTGGTTAAAATGTAATCGGCACTGATACCGTTATAAAATTAAAAACATCTATTAAAAATAGATTTAGAGGTTATTTTGGAGAATAATGAAAATATGATTTTTCGAAAAGGGAATAGCTTCAGTTTTTATATATTTTCTGTATTGACTTTATTGAGTATGCTTGCGGCTCTCTATTTAATTTTTTTCTACGCACCTGTTGAGAAAACAATGGGAGTAGTTCAGAAAATATTTTATTTTCATGTCCCGTCTGCATGGATTTCCTTCCTTGCTTTCTTTGTTGTTTTTTTATACAGTATTATTTACCTGATAAAAAAAAACAAACATCAAGATATAATAGCATCTTCTGCTGCTGAGATCGGTATTGTTTTTTGCAGCTTAGTGCTCATTACCGGTCCTATCTGGGCTAAAAAGGCATGGGGGATTACTTGGACGTGGGATGCTAAATTAACATCCGCGGCCGTATTGTGGTTGATTTATATATCTTATTTGCTGCTTAGAAACTATGTTTATGACGAATCAAAGAAGGCAAATCTTTCTGCAGTAGTGGGAATTATTGGATTTATTGATGTTCCTCTCGTGTATATGTCAACAAGATGGTGGAGGACACAGCATCCGGGACCTGTGATAAGCGGCGGCGAAAATTCCGGGCTTGATCCGAAAATGATGTTAACTTTTATTGTTTGTTTGACTGCTTTTACTATGCTTTTCTTTTTCATTCTTTTGCTTAGAGTTTCAATTGAAAAGACTAAAGATGAAGTAGAGTATTTGTATAAGGCAGTCTCTGAAAAATAATGATTAAAATATATAATTTATTTGGAGTATAAATTATGAGTTATTTATTTACAGCATATTCAATTATCTGGATTGCTTTGTTTATTTATATTTTCAGTATATTTTCAAGGCAGAAAAAATTGTTTAAAGAAATTGAGAATTTAAAGCAGATTATAAAAGAAAAAAAATCGGGAGCGGCATAAAATATGTTGGATAGCAGAGTAATTGAGAAATTAGAATTCGTGGTTGGGAAAGAATATGTAATTAAGGATTTAAATGAATTAATTGTTTTTGAATGCGACGGATTTACTTTGGACAAGTCTGCACCTGAAGCCGCAATATTTCCAGGAAATACTGAGGAGGTTTCCGAGATAGTAAGGATATTATATGATGAGAATATTCAGTTCACTTCAAGAGGTGCAGGAACAGGCTTAAGCGGAGGTTGCCTGGCTTCAAAAGGAGGTGTGATTATATGTTTATCGCGAATGAATAGAATACTTGAAATCGATTATAAAAATGGGACTGCGATTGTAGAGTCAGGAGTTATTAATTTACAGCTTACAAATAAAACTTCAAAAAATGATTACTTTTTTGCGCCTGATCCCTCGAGTCAGATGGCAAACACAATTGGTGGGAATGCAGCTACAAATGCAGGTGGACCCCATACATTGAAATATGGTTCTTCGATAAATCATGTATTTGGGTTGGAAGTAGTTTTATCAGACGGAAGTATTAAGCAATTTGGCGGCAAAGTAGAAGATATTAATGGATTTGATTTAACAGGTTTGATAATTGGTTCAGAGGGGACTTTAGGAATTATTACAAAATTGATAGTTAAGATTTTACATATTCCTGAAGGAGTCAAAACGTTTCTTGCAAATTTTGGAAGTATGTATAATGCTACAAAATCCTGTTCTGAAATAATTTCTTCCGGCATTATACCTGCCGCCATGGAAATAATTGACTACGTAATGCTGAGTGCTCTTAAGAAAGCATTTGATTTTGAATTTTCTGAGAATGCAAAGGCTCTGCTTATTATTGAGATTGATGGTATTAAGCAGGGAATGGATAGAATGGGAGAGAAGATAATAAATATATGTAATAAAAATAATGCTCTTGAAGTTAAAGTAGCTAAAGATGATGAAGAAAGAACTCTTTTATGGGCAGCAAGAAAAAGTGCTTTTGGTGCAGTTGGAAGAATTTCTCCGAATTATTTAACGAATGACGGAGTAGTTCCAAGGACTAAAATCCCAGAAATGATAGAATATGTTTATGAAGTTGGGGAAAAATATTCACTGAAAATTGCTAATACTTTTCATGCAGGAGATGGAAATATTCATCCTTTAATAATGTATGATGAAAGGAATCCTGATCAAGTTGACAGGACATTTCGTGCTGCTGCTGAAATTATGAAAAAATGTATCGAGTTTAGCGGTACTATCTCCGGTGAGCATGGGATAGGCACTTATAAAAAGAAATATATGAAGTGGATTTTTTCAGAAAATGATATTAAATTTATGAGAAGCATAAAAAAAATCTTTGATCCCAGGGGATTAAGCAATCCGGGTAAGATTTTTGACTTACTTTCTTTGAAAAGAAAATAGGCAAAGAAACTTTACTAATAATATGAAAAAGGAATTAGTTGAAATAGTAAGTGAAAAAAATTTGATTTTTGATGGAAGGATTGATAATTATAAGGTTGATGGGAAGAAACCGGAATATATTGTCTTTCCCGAAAATGTTAAGCAAATTTCAAAAATAATAGAATTAGCAGCAAAAGAGGACTCTAAAATTATTCCGTGGGGAAGCGGAACAAAAATCTGTATTGGCAATATTCCGACTAAAATTGATATTGTGTTATCGCTTGAAAATATTAATAAGATAATTGAATTTAATCCGGGTGATTTAACGGTTTATGTGGAAGCTGGTATAAAGTTATCCGACTTGAATCAAATTTTATTTAAAGAAGGATTATTTCTTCCGGTTGATCCACCGTTTTCTGATAGCTGTACAATTGGAGGCATAGTTAATACTGATTCAAACGGTCCTTTAAGGCAGAAATATGGGAAGATTAAGGAGATGATAACCGGAATGAAAATAATGCTTGCGGACGGTTCTGTTGTCAATACTGGTGCTAAAGTAGTTAAGAATGCATCAGGTTATAATATAAGCAGACTTTATGTTGGTTCAATGGGAACTATTGGTGTTGTTACTGAAATCGGTTTAAAATTACAGCCGATTCCGGAAACAATAAAGAATGCAATATTGACATTTGAGAGTATTTCTGACTTTATAGATTTTACTGATTCAGTCAGAAATTCTTTTCTTATCCCTTCTTATATTGAATATATTTCACCTTCGTTTTTAAAATACCTTTCAAATGAATATGTGGATGAAGCTACAGGAAATCATCATCTATGCCTTCTTGGGTTTGATGGTTTCTCCGAAACAGTTGATTGGCAGATAGAACAGGTAAAAAGTTTATGTGAAAAATATAAATCTATTATCTCTAGTGAAAAAGGAGATTTCTTTTTAGACCAAGTAAGGAATTTTCGTTCTCTTTTTGAGAATTCTGTAATATTTAAGATAAATATTGTCATACCGGAATTTGAGAATGTCTTAAAAAAAATAAAAAAAATTACTCTAGAATATGAACCGGTTTTTATATCGCATTTCAGGAGCGGGATTATTTATGTGATATTTAAATTGCCAGAAAATTTAGATGATGAAGGTGTAGTTGATGAATTAACTAATCGAATAGAAAAAACTGCGGTCGATTCGGGAGGCAGTTATATGGTAGAAAATATTCCGCTGAAATTCAAAGAGAGAATTTCGGTATGGGGGAGTATGGAAAATAATTTAGAAATAATGAAAAAGATTAAACAGCAATTTGATCCGAATAATATTTTTAATCCGGGACGATTTGTAGGAGGAATTTGAATTGGCGGATGTTCAGAACACTGATATATCGAAAAATCAGAAAAGAAAAATTGTCAACAGGGATAAAATAGATTATGATTTGCTCATTGATTGTATTCACTGTGGTTTGTGTCTTAATGATTGTCCCACATATCTTGAACTCGGGTTGGAGATGGATTCCCCACGAGGCAGAATCTACCTGATCAGATCATTAACAGAAGGCAGGATAGAATACAGTGCCAGCTTAAACCGTCATATTGACCTGTGTCTGGAATGCCGTGCCTGTGAAACCGCATGTCCGTCAGGGGTTAAATATGCACGTCTTATTGAAGCTGCAAGAGAAACATTAGAACCAGTGAAGGAATACACGAGGATTGAAAAACTTTTAAAAATACTGGTTTTTAAAAAGGTTATTCCGTTTCAAAAAAGACTTCTTTATATATTCTGGTTTTTGTGGTTTTACCAAAAATCGGGCATTCAATGGATAGCAAGAAAACTTAAGATTTTAAAAGTTATTTCAAGAAGATTTTATGAAGCAGAGATACTATTGATAAATATTCCGAAGCCGTCAAAACGGAAATATATCAAAAAAGTTATGCAGCCATCAGAGGAAAAAAGATTTAGAGTTGGATTTTTTAAAGGATGTGTATCTGAGTTTATGTTTATTGGTATTAATATCGCAACGATTAATGTTCTGCTTAAAAACGGATGTGAGGTAATTACACCTGACGAACAGTGCTGCTGTGGTGCTCTGCATATACACGGTTCAGAAACTGAAACAGCAAAAAAA
>JAUVVT010000155.1 GCA_030604505.1 bacterium
CCATTTCTGCAGTTCACAGCTACTTTTTTTAAAAAATCAAAAAAACCTTTTGAGATCTTATTAAAAGTCATTAAATTTAATACAATAACTTTTGTAAATCTTATTCATTTGCATAAACCTGGTTAATGTTGGGATTTTAACAGAAAGATTGCCACGTCGCTATACTCATCGCAATGACACATTGGATGCTATCATTGCAATCAAAGATTTGAGGCATAGCAATCATTAAGAAAAATTAACCACTTTTTTGACTTTTTCAGCAGGTTCTGATAATTTAAGTAAAAGAAGATAATTATATGAGAGCGGTTATTCAGCGGGTGAAATGGGGAAGAGTCAGGGTTGATGGGGAGATTACGGGGGAGATTGGAAGCGGGCTGGTCATCCTTTTAGGCGTTTCGGTTGATGATAACGAGGAAAATGCAAGATACCTTGCGGATAAGTGCATCAATCTGCGGATATTTAATGACAGCGAGGGGAAGATGAATCTTTCGCTGTTGGATGTCGGGGGGGGAATTTTATCGATTTCTCAGTTCACCCTGTATGGCGATACAAGAAAGGGAAGAAGGCCGAGCTTTGTGGGTGCAGCCGGTCCTGAGAAGGGTCAAGAGCTGTATGAAAAATTTAATCAGTATTTAAGCGATTTGGGATTTACGCCGAAGACCGGAATATTCGGTGCTATGATGGATGTTGAGCTTTTAAATGATGGGCCTGTTACGATTATTGTTGATTCTAAATAGGTTTTTGCGGAAAATTATGTTCTTTATCTAATTGCGGTTCTTTCTTCGTCATAAACTTTAAACCATTCCGAATCCGGAAATTTTTGTCTGAAATAAGTTATAGGGTTGGGTTTGTTGTATATTTCGACGATGTTAAGTTTCTGGTTATTTAAGGAAGTAAAATTTTGATATAGAACAGTATTTGCGACACCTCCCGGACCGTAATCGGCTGAACCCCTGTGCAGTCCGAAATATGTTATTCCAAAGTTATAAATCCTGCCCCGCGGTGGAAAAGGCACAAACCTTACATCATGTCTGATTAACTCTTCCTGGAGATACGGTACATAGTAAGCTATTTCATTGGTTCTCCACTGGGAAATAACATTTATCGAAAAACTGTTAGCTATATATATTCTTGCACCCTTGATTACGAATCCCCCCTTCGGAATATTTTCAAGAAAAAAATAACCGTTTTCATCGGTTATTACATGATAGCCTCTTAATACATCTTCACCATCTATAATATGTTTACCGACAAGCACAACCTCAATATCAGAATCGAGTGCTTCTTCCAAATCATCTATGCCCATATTTTCAACAACTAAACCGCCCATAATACATATACATTCGTTATCAACGGGTCCTGTCATTACCTTCGAATACGGCGCCATTGAAGAGCAGGAAAAAAGTATCGGTAATATAATTACAAAAAACATTCTCTTCATAATTTTATCCCTTTTCATTTTTATATTAATATGTTATATTTAAACATATTTGATTTGTTGAAATATGTTTTTTAATATTAACTATTATTTTATAAAAGTCAAGAAATTTAATTATTTATTATTTAAAAAGTTTAACGTTTTTAATAAAATAAATTTTTTCAATCAATGCAAATAAGTTGTTTATAATTAAATGTTTGTTTATTATATTATTATTGCGTAAATTGACGATATGCATAGAAAAATGACAAAAAAGGTTTTTGTCAGGGATATACCAATAGGTGGTGGAGAACCGATAACTATCCAATCTATGACAAAGACAAGAACTGAAGATATAAAATCGACTATAGAGCAGATAAAAGAACTTGAAGATTATGGATGTGAAATAATCCGTTCTGCAGTCCCTAATATGGAAGCAGCAGCTGCAATAAAAGAGATAAGAAAAAATATAAAGATTCCAATTGCAGCGGATATACATTTTGATTATCGCCTTGCTCTGACTGTTCTTGACGGAGGGATTGATAAAATCAGGATTAATCCGGGTAATATAGGTTCTGTTGAAAGGATCAATAAGGTGCTGAAAAAAGCAAAAGAGATGTCTGTTCCAATAAGAATCGGAGTAAATTCAGGTTCGCTTGAAAAGGATATACTTGATAAATATAAGGGTCCAACTCCTGAGGCACTTGTGGAAAGCGCATTAAAACATATCGGGATTTGTGAAGATGCAAACTTTGAAAATATAATCATATCGATAAAATCTTCAGATGTAAAACAAATGATAGATGCATACCGCCTTATTTCTGAAAAGGTGGATTATCCCTTGCATCTTGGAGTAACCGAGGCTGGTTCTTTAAGGACGGGTTCAATTAAATCCGCCGTCGGCATAGGAACACTCCTTGCTGAGGGAATTGGTGATACAATTCGCGTATCGCTGACGGGCAGTCCTGTCGAAGAAGTCAAAGCGGCTAAAGAGATTTTAAAATTCTTGGGATTTAGAAATGATAGTATAACCTTAATTTCCTGTCCTACCTGCGGAAGGATCCAGTCCGACCTGCTGGGTATTATTGATAAGTTAGAAAAAGAAATCGGCAAACTAAATGAACCACTGAAGGTTGCGGTTATGGGATGTTCGGTCAATGGGCCGGGAGAAGCCAAAGAAGCAGATATTGGTGTCGCATTCGGAAAAAAATCTGCGGTAATATTCAAAAAGGGCGAAATAATAAAAAAGGTTCCGGAAGATAAAGTCATTGAAACAATTATATCAGAAATTAATAACTGGGGTAATTAAATTAAAGAATTTCCAAGTATTTACCGATTATTTGTTTCAGATGAATAGATTTAATAAAAAATTTTACAGAGGTTTCTTTATTTTATTAGTTTTGCAGTTTATTTTCCTTTCTGTAAGCTGCACAATACCATTCAGGAAGGAAAAACAGGATAGTATTATAATCTCAGTATTTGATGATAATAATTATTTGAATGTAAATGAATATTCCTTCAGAGAGTATGAATGGAACAGGGAATCAAGAGCTGCCGAAGAGATTTATATAAGGGGGCTTTCGGATTATTTCTTTAAAAAACAATATGATAAAGCTGTACTTATTTTTAACAGTTCGCTGAAAATATACAAAAAAGATGCAAGGATTTATGTCAGGCTTGCCGAATGTTATGCGAGAATGGAAGATTTAAACCAGGCAATCGCAATTTTAAATACAGGAGCTAATGAAATTTACGGACTTGATTCCCTGCCTGGTATAATCAGTTATAGAGATGAGCTAAATAATAGTTTAAATGAAATCCTTGAAGAATCCCAGATTAGAAAACGAAATATATTTATAAGAATATTGACCTATCCAAAAAAACTCTGGCCCTTTTAGATCCACGAATTTAACAGATTTCACGGATTATACCAATTTAATACAAGTAAAAAATGTTATATTTTTTATTTCTATTTGTTACAGCTTAATACTGTCTCTAACTTTTCTTGAGCGCTATATTTTCTTCGTTTACCTATGTGATTTCCTCCCATTTTTAGATAATTATTACAGCAATTTTTCAAGGAGACCACGACTTATTTTTAGATGTCAAAATTCCACTTTTAAGAAAAACGGTACAAACTCTCAGGATATTCCCTGATATTTTTTTATATAGCATTTTTAATTATTATTATTTACTTTTTAACTAATTTTAGAATTGTGAGAATAAAAAATAGCGGTAAGGAAAAAGTTATGAATCAAAAGAAGCTTCTTTTTATTTTTATTGCGTTGTGTATAAGCATCCTGACGGTTTTATTGATAGGTTCATATTCATGTCAGCCTGAAGAAGAGAGCTATGAAACGGTAAAAATAGCCCTGTGGGGGGATTCACGGGAAAACAAGGATAATGCGTGCGAAAATATTGCGGACATTTTAATAAATGATATAACCGACTGGGATTTTATAGTGCACGTGGGAGATTTTACCAGTACAGGAAGTGAAGAAGACTGGCAGCGCTCTCTTAACTACAAAGGTATTGATAAACTTTTTATACCCGGCAGGTTTTTTATGTGTACGAGTAATCACGATAGGAATCAAGAGACTCAGGATAAATATACAGATGGTGTATTGCCAGTTAACTCAGCAAACAACACTACACACTTTTATGCGCACCGGATGGGGAATGTACATGTCATCTTTTGTGATGCTTATTTTACCGATGCGGATGTGATGCAAACCTGGCTTAATGAATATCTCGAAAAAAATGTCAAAAAGGATGACTGGCTGATTGGCGTATGGCATCCCCCTTCTTATGGTGACATTACTTATAAGGATAGTTACCTGGATAAATGTCTGCCGTGGCTGGAAATCCTTCACAGATACGGCGGTGATTTTATATTTAATGGTCATGCCCATGTTTATTTGCGGTCTAAACCATTGCTGCCGGATGGCACTGTAGATTATGAAAATGGAATGGTACACATTGTGAACGGTACAGGGGGTGCAAGCTGGAAACCACCGCAGAAATACACTGAAAAAACAGCTTTCACACCTGATTCCGAATCATTTTCAGCCATTGCTTTTGTTACCCTGGAGAAGAATAAAGCTACAATTAGGACTATCGATGTCCGTCCAGAAAACAAATTATCAATTATCGATGAATGGATATGGGAAAGGGAAAAATAGCGAATAGATGAAACAGATTATTACGGATTTTTGTGGAGATAATATCAGTTATTTTTTATGCAAATGATTGAAAATCTAACAAAGTTTTGATGCCATTCAATAAAAAAAATTGTCGTCGCGTCAGTTTTGGTAAAAAAGCAAAATCTCAGACTATTAGATACAAAAAAAGGCGGGACATTTTTTGCCCTGCCTTTAATGTGTTAATATCTCATTCTAAAAAGAAAAATTTATTATAGGAAGGAACTTAAACGGGTCCCCGCTTTTATTCACATTTACTAACCCGATTTGAAGCCCGTGAAGTTTCTCTGTAATATTGACAAGTCCGAGCTGGACTCCTCTCATGTCGTTTGTAGAATTATAGAACCCTGTTAGAAAGCCGACAGTTTTTTTCTTGCTGATATTAACGGTTCCGTGTTGCCATCCGGTGAAATCACCCTTTACGTGGTTTACAAATCCTTCCTGAAAGCCCTCCACGTTTCCTTCTATGAGGTTTATAAAACCCGGCTGCCATCCTTTCATATTTCCATTCAGCTTATTCACTAATCCCCAATCGAAACCGTGAACATCCTTGTTAATTCCGTAAAACAAGTTAAGGCGAATACCATGTATGGATGTCTCTGAATCATAGATTTGAACCGGATGCCAGATAGAAATCTGGACCGGTTTAATGTCTGACTGTGCCGACAATCCCTGCGTAAAGCATATAACCATTAAAACCGTTAAGGTGAAACTTAATAAGATTCTCATAATTTCCCCTTTTTATTTGAATTGTCTTGTTGTGTTTACCATAACCATTATATCAAAATATAATTTCTTATGCAAGAATTATTTAAAAAAAGTTCATTTAATCATATTAATATTTTCAAATAAATATTAAAATTGTAGTTAAATATATCCTAATTAAAAATGTAAAAAAGTTTTAACATCGTCCTACCTGAGGAGAAAATTGTATGGCTGGTTTAAGACCAGTTTTTTTGAGACAGATATATCTGCAAAAGTGTCTCATTTTGTGCCATTTTGTGTAAGTTTGTATCAGTTTTGGGGTGTTTTTGCTACATATGCTTCATTTATGTTGTTAAATATCAAGAAATTACATTGTTTGTCTCATTTTTTTTTTAACCACAGAGGGCACAGAGAAGATATTTAATATCATGGGTTAAAGAAAATATAATATCTC
>JAUVVT010000295.1 GCA_030604505.1 bacterium
AGTTGTTATCCGTTCCTGATGCAGTGTTCCAATCGAAGATTCATTATAATATCGGGAACACCTTGTTCCGTTCCGGTAAGATTGCCGAAAGTATTCTGGCTTATAAAAAGGCGCTGGAATTAAACCCCGATGATATGGATGCAAAGTTCAATCTTGAGTTTGTAAGGAATTTCCTAAAAGAACACGCAAAAAAAGAGCCGCTCCCCCAGCAAAATCAGCAGCAGCAACAGCAGAATGGCGAAAATAAAGAAGAACAGAAGCAGGAAAATCAGCAGGAACAGCAGAAAGCAGAAGCAGGTGAAGAAGAAAATAAAGAAGAACAGCAAAAAGATGAAGATAAAGAAATGACAAAAGAAGAAGCAGAAAGCATTTTAAGGGCGCTTGAGAGTGATGAAAAAAAGAATTTGAAAAACGCAAAAAAAATGAAAGCACCAGGAAATATCCGTGTATTAAAGGATTGGTAATGGTAAAAGTTTTCTTTTCCGCCATAGGCGGATCCCCCGAGAACTCGGGGGAGCTTACTTTCTTTTTTTGAAAGAAAGTAAGTTTTTTAAATAGAACAGCAGTAAAATATGAAAAAAATATTAATCACATTACTTTTACTGGTTTTTAACGTCAATATTAATGCTCAGGAGATTCAATTCACCGTCTCTGTGGATAAAAAGGTTATCGCATTAAACCAGTCGTTAACGCTGACCGTTCAGCTAACGAGCGGAAATATGAATATTCCCGGAACTCCGCAGCTTCCATCATTGGACGGATTTACTATTGTCTCGGGACCGAACACCTCTACAAGTATATCTTTTGTAAATGGCAGGGTTTCATCAAGCAAATCATACAGCTATATCCTTGTTCCAACGAAGGAAGGGAAATTAACGATAGGTTCTGCTGTTTTTAATCATAATGGTAAAGAATATAAAACAATCCCGATAGAAATAGAAGTTGTGAGGTCAGCGGTATCTCAGCAGCCCCGGCAAAAACCCGCACCTCCGCAGGCACAACAACCCGGAGCACAGGACCAAACAACAGATTTAAATAAACTGATATTATTAAGAGTATTTGTTGACAAAAAAAATCCGTATATAAACGAAGGCGTAACTGTAACCTATAAACTTTACACACGAGTGCAGGTAAGAAACTACGGAATATCCAAACCCCCAACAGCCACCGGCGCCTGGATCGAGGAATATACTATACCTCAGCAGCCCGTTCTAAAAACTGAAGTTGTTGACGGGATTAGTTACCAGACTGCCATTATAAAAAAACTCGAGCTTTTTCCAACAAAATCCGGCGAGCTTACCCTCGAACCACTTGTTATGCAAACTGATATTCTGGTGAGAAATCAAAGAAGAAACGTTTTTAATTTCGACAGTTTCTTCAATGATGACTTTTTCGGAAGAACAATAAGGAAAGAATTAGTTGCTCCGGCTGTTAAGATGAATGTCTTACGTCTGCCTGATGAAAATAAACCACCCGGTTTTAAAAATATTGTTGGAAAATTCTCTATCAACTCCGAAGTTGATAAAACAGAAGTATCCACTAATGAAGCTGTTTCATTTAAAATTAGAATATCCGGCACCGGTAACATCAAGCTTCTCGAATCACCGGAAGTAAAGGTGTCGGGCGATTTCGAAAGATATGAACCAAAGATTGAAGAAAAGATTAACAAAACAGGTGATAATATAACCGGTGAAAAAATTTTTGAAGACGTTCTTATTCCAAGACTCCCCGGGAACCAAAAAATTGAACAGGTGCGGTTTTCATATTTTGACCCGAAAACAAAAAAATATATCACCCTCTCAACCAGAGAAATTTTTGTAAATGTTGCTCCTGGAAAAGAAAGATTAACTGCCCTTCCCGGAAATATCTCACGCGGAGAGGTAAGACTTATAGGAAGCGATATTAGATTTATAAAGTTGAAGCCGGTTAAATGGGAAAAGATGGGAGATAGTTTTTATAAAAATTATATCTTTTTAATATTGATTATTTTTCCACTTTGCTTATTAGGTGCAACTGTCGTATATAATAACCATCTGGAAAGAATAAGCACGGATGTTGTTTACAGAAGAAGCAGACGTGCAGTAAAATCAGCTGAAAACAGACTAAAAAAATCAGCTCAATATCTAAATGAAAACTCAGCAGAAAAATTTTATCTAACATTATCATCGGCACTTCGGGGTTACATCGCAGATAAACTTAACATCTCAGAGGCAGGATTTCTGACCGATGAAGTAAAAGAGATTCTCAAGACCAGGAATATTGATGAAGAAATAACAGGTAAGTTCATTGAATTAATAAAAACTTGTGATTACCTGCGGTTTGCACCGTCAGAGTCAAATCTGGAAGATATGAAAAAAATATTTAATGAATCCAGAGAAACACTTACTTCTTTTGAAAAAGAAGTGAGCAAGAAAACTCTCTAATAATAATGAAAAAATATTTCTCACATCAATATTACTGCTCTTCGCTAATTTTTCCTATGCTTATTCGCAGGAGAAAGTCCACGAGATGTTTAATATAGCCAATAAATTCTATATTGATGATAAAATTCAAGAAGCAGTGGATGAATATGAGAAGATATTGGAGCTTGGATATGAGGGTGGTGAAATCTACTTTAATCTCGGGAATGCGTACTACAAACTCGGCAATATCGGGAAAGCAATATTATATTATGAAAAAGCAAAAAAAATTATTCCGGGAGACAGCGACCTTAATAATAACCTGAACCTTGCAAATCTTCTTATCGCAGATAAAATTACTCCCCTGCCGGAACTCTTTTATATCAGATATTTCAAAAAATTTGCACGACTCACAAACCAATCGGGATGGATGAAAATATTTTTGACATTATATATAATACTTTGTTTAATTATTTGCATCAGGATTATTGTAAAAATACAAAAGCTCAGGATTATACTTCACAAACTCATACTGCCCTTAATATTTTTGACTGCATTTATTCTCTTTGTTCTGGTCTATTCCAATTATCAGTTAGATAGACATGATTGGGCTGTGGTTATGAGCGAAAAAGTCGATGCCGGTTCATCACCGATTAAAGATTCCACCGAACTTTTTTCAATACACGAAGGAACAAAAGTAAAAATTAATAGAACAAGAAATAATTGGATTGAAATCTCCTTACCTGATGGAATGGGCTGGATCAAAATAGAACATATCGAAATCATCTAACCAATTGTTATTATTAATTATTTTAATAATCCACAAATTGTTTGACTATCTATTAATTATTTATTAAATTTAAAGTCTAAAATATTTTTTATTTATTGTAAAAAATGTAGAAAATTATAGCAAAATAAAACTCTTATAAAAATATAATATTGTTAACATTTTATTAATTAAAGGAAAAACAATGCTATATAGTATGACTGGATTTGGCAGAGGAGAGGTAAAAGAGGATTCAACCGTAATAAATGTTGAAATTAAATCTGTTAACAGCAGATTTTTTGAAATATTTGTAAAAATGCCAATCAGGTATACAGTTCAGGAAGAAATATTAAAGAATATCATAAAAGAAGATTTACAGAGAGGTAAGATTGATGTTCTGGTCGATATTTCATCAATAAAAAGCTATGAAAATATAATTGAACTTGATGAAGAAAAACTACGGGGATACCTTTCTGTGATAGAGAGTATGAAAGATAAATTCGAAATCGAAGGCGAATTAAATATTCAAAATGTTTTAGCCATCGATGGTATTTTTATAAAGACGGAAGACAAAAAGATTGTTGAAAAGTTTTGGGGAGGAATAAAAAAAGCATTAGATAAAGCACTAAAAAGTATAAATAAATCCCGTAGAGAAGAGGGGAAGGCAATCGAGAGTGATTTCAAAAATAGAATAATGGCTATCAATAAAAACCTGAAATACATTGAAGCCTCAGTCAAAAAGAGAAATAAACATATTTTTAATAGACTTAAGGAAAAAACAAATGCTCTGGTAAACGGGATTGAAAAAATTGACAGGAAAAGACTCGAACAGGAGATTGCGTTATTATCCGAAAAATATGATATCACAGAAGAATGTGTCAGATTAAAACACCACGGCAAGTTTTTCC
>JAUVVT010000353.1 GCA_030604505.1 bacterium
CATGCTTTAGGCTGGGAGGTTTGCAGGAAAGAGATAACGGTTGACCTGTCCAGTGCCGGTTTCCGGTCAAAGTTCTCCGGAAAGCCTTTTTGAAAACCTCCTGAAGTCAGCAGGCTGTGTTCGATGGATTCTTCGAAGGTTTGTTCGGTGTATATTTTAGTTGTGCTCATTTCAATATTAAAATTATTTCAGCCTCTTAAATTTTTTTGGTTCATCCGGATAATGCATAAGTAAATATTAGTTTCTCTCAACATTAAAATTACTATCCAAAGACAAGGCAATCGGCCTTGGATTCCTGACCGACTGGCGCCGGTTAGGCGGGATTGTAGTAAGACCGCAATATAAATAAGAATAGAACACGGATGACACGGATTTAAAATATTTATGCATCAAACTTCATTTTCTATCATATGTAAATATCTTTTTTTCTGTGTATATCCGTGTTCCATATAATTGGTTTTCTTCTACAATAATCGAACACCGATGTCCCGAAGGAATCCCTTTTGGGGTGTTCTCTGATAAATTATATCAATCCGCTAAGCGGGTATAATTTTCCCCGTCACCGCCTCCGAAATCAAGGTGGTTTTGTATTCTTTTAATAATTCTATATGTTCGTTTGATTTATTGATGTAAGTATCTATTTTATTCGAATAATCCTGCAACTTATTGGAAATGCTCAATTGTTCTTCATGACTTGGATAAGCGATTTCAAGATTTCCAATAAATTCCCAGTTCGCTCTTGGCATTTTGGCTCCATATGTTGAGTTATTGACAAGTGATATAAATTGTTCAGAAAGCACTCTATAAAATAAAAACTTTGGAGTAATTTCACTTTCTGTCCTTAAAACTAATAGTTCACTAACACAAATACCTACTTCTGTAGCTAAATATACTTTTGATAGATAAGGTCGCAATTTGTTAAAGAGAACATCATAAGTTTGAAACAGTAATCCATCTCCTTCAAAAGAGGTGCCGTTTTCCGATTGTATAAATTTACCTGTATTACTTTCAAGATTTTCTAAAGCAATTTTTAAATCGGATTCTGTAGGCGATATTTTTTCAACAACATTCCTTGCTAGATATTTTATTTTCTTAACCTCCCAATGCTTTGGTATCTCCCCCAGCCATTCGATGCCTGAGTCTTTCATGGGAACGTTGGGGTCGAGACCTTTGGTCACTGCCTGGTTGATAAGGGCAGTCCGCTTTTTCTTCTTCAATTCGACAAATTTCTGTTTTTTCTCTATTAAAGCATCAATCCGGGCGCATTTCTGGTCGAGGAAGGAAGCAATTTTTTTCTGTTCTGAATAATCCCAAATAAAAATCGGAATCTGACCTAATCCCCATTCACTAATTGCAGGATAGCTTACGCCTGTTGACCTGGAACAAACATCTTCAATAAAATCATTTGATAGGACAGAGTAATAAAGGTACTTTGGGTGGACTCCCTTATTTGGAGTAAGAACTGCAAATCCTGTTGAAGCGATTGTATTTGTATCTATTACTTCAAAATGGTACACTGACTTTAAATAAGTTCTAACTGTTGATATAATTGTGTCTCCTACATGGACAATTCTTCTTGCCCTTGACGGTGATTCAGCAAAACTTAATTCAATTAGGTCTTGTTTTATATCCCCAGTTCCAATAGAACTGATATCTATGTAATTAAAAACATAATCATCAGCTGTACTGTTATTTAGCACATCACGATTAATTTTCGCAATATATTTTAACTTTTTCTGTTTCAAAGTTCGAGAATACTACCAGTGATTTGTTTTATTAAGTTTTCTATTTCAGAAATATCACTCTTAATATCAGATAAGGGGCGTAATTGATTGTATTTATAAAAGTGCCTAGTCATAGGTATTTCATAGCCTATTTTCGTTTTCGTTTTATTTATCCAAGCGTCTGGTACATGAGGCAAAACCTCCCGTTCAAAGTATGCATGGATGTCTTCCTTTAATGGCACGTTTTCATAATGCCTTAGATTGGGGTCGGGTTTGGGTTGTCCTTTGGAATTTCTGACAATATTCCCATTTTGATCCCGTAAAGGCCGCTCCACCGTAATGCGATTGTAGCCAAAGTTTTCGTTATCGAATATTTTGCTGTATTCCCCATCTTTAAAATCTCCATAAATGCGGGTAATCTCTGCAATCTGATCATCGGTGATGTAATTCCGTTTATTCCCGAGACTCTTAGACATTTTCTCATAAAATGAAACAGCATTGATAAGCTGGATTTTTCCTTTCCGGTTAGCAGGCTTCCGGTTGGTTACAAACCACAGGTAAGTGAATATGCCTGTATTGTAAAACAACTGGTCGGGCAGGGCGATGATGGCTTCCAGCATATCGTTCTCGATAATCCATTTACGGATATTGCTTTCCCCGCTTCCTGCTCCCCCGGAAAACAATGGGGAACCGTTAAACACGATACCAATTCTTGAACCCCCGTCTGTTGGTCTCATTTTTGATATTAAATGCAGCAGGAAAAGGAAAGACCCGTCGCTGATACGGGGTAATCCTGCACCAAACCTGCCGCCAAATCCCAGTTCCTCGTGTTCGCTTTTTACTTCTTTTTGTACTTTTTTCCACTCCACTCCAAACGGGGGATTGGTCAGCATGTAAGAATATTTTGACCCGGCAAAATGGTCATTGGACAGGCTGTTCCCAAGCTTTATGTTGTCTGCTTCGTGTCCTTTTACCATCTGGTCGGCTTTGGAAATGGCATAGGATTCGGGGTTCAGTTCCTGGCCAAATACTTCCAGGTGGGCATTTGGATTGAGTTCTGCGAGGTATTCTTCGGCTATGCTCAGCATGCCTGAAGTTCCCGCACAGCAATCGTACATGGTCTCCACTTTTCCTTCCCTGGTAAGAATGTCACGGTCGTTCAGGAACAGGATGTTAACCATTAACCGGATAACCTCCCTTGGAGTGAAATGCTCTCCAGCCGTTTCGTTTGAGATTTCAGAAAATTTACGGATAAGCTCCTCGAAGATATAGCCCATATGGTTGTTGGATACCTTGCCGGGATGGATATTTATCTCCTGAAACTGCTTCGTTACCATGAACAGCAGGTTGGCATCATCCAGTCGTGTTATTTGTTCATCGAGTTTAAAATGCTCGAAGATTTCCCTGGCGTTATCCGAAAAGCCGTTGATGTAAGCCCGCAGGTTTGCTGCGATGTTTTCCGGGTCGGCTATCAATTTGTCGAAATCGTATTTACTTCTATTGTGGAATTTATAACCCGCTTCTTTATTGAGAATCGGGTCGATGTTTTGGATTTTCATTTTCCGGACATGGGCAAGCTTTTCAAGAACCTTTTCCCTGGCAGGTTGGAGAACACAATCCAGTCGCCTTAAAATCGTAAAAGGCAGGATAACCCTGCCGTATTCGGATTGTTTATAATCGCCTCGCAATAGCTCTGCTATGCTCCATATGAAATTAGCTGTTTCCCCGAAGTTTTTCATTAAGTTCTTTTAAAAAATTAAAGTCAAATTTAA
>JAUVVT010000035.1 GCA_030604505.1 bacterium
CTAAAATCAAGCCTACACCCCAGGAAGTTGGACGAGCCTCTGGAAAAGTTTTAAAAAATTTTAAATCCGGCAGTAAAGTTGATTTAATTGCTTAATGTTATTAAACTTTATTAATTAAGTTTTTCCACAGCATTTTTTATATTTTTTCCCGCTTCCGCAAGGGCATGGATTGTTTCTGCCCACCTTTTCCCGTAATTTGACAGGTTTTCTTTTGGCTCCGGGAGAATGGCTCGGCTGTTGTTCTCCCCCATTTTTATAACCCATTTGGTCAGCTGACTCGTGCTGCATTACCATATCCTTCGGTATTCTTCTTGATGGCGGTGCTTCTTCTGAAATCTGCGCCTTAAATACAAGCTCAATAATCTCCTCATTTGTTCTGGTTATCATATCCACAAAACTATTATAACCTTCTTTTTTATATTCAATTAAAGGATCCTTCTGACCGTAAGCTCTCAATCCTATTCCTTCTTTTATCTGGTCCATCTCATAAAGATGCTCTTTCCACCTTTCGTCTATTACCCTCAAAGAAGCCAGTCTTTCAAGCCTTCGCATCAATTCTGAACCGATAACTTCTTCCTTTTTTTCATAAAGTATATGTGCTGCTTTTTTATGTTTATCCTTGAGAACTTCCTGTTTTAGTTGAGGGATTTCATCGGGCGGTAATTCAATCTTAAGGAGCATAATCTTTGCCATTTTTGACATTAACTCCTCAAGGTTCCATTCTTCGGGATAAGTGTTCGCATCGGTAAACTCATCAACAGAATCTTCTATGGTTTCATCTATAATTTGAAGCATTCCGCTTTTAAGGTTTTTACCTGTCAAAGCGTGTTTCCTTCTATCATATACCACTTCTCTCTGCTGATTCATAACATCATCATATTCCAACAGATGCTTTCGTATATCAAAGTTATGCATTTCCACTCTTTTCTGCGCTTTTTCAATCGAGCGTGTTATCAACGGGTGCTGAATAACCTCTCCCTCCTGAGCACCAAGTCTGTCCATAACCCCGGCTATTCTATCAGAACCAAACAACCGCATAAGGTCATCTTCAAGCGATAAATAGAACCTTGATGAACCGGGATCTCCCTGCCTTCCGCTCCTTCCCTTTAGCTGAAGGTCGATTCTTCTCGCCTCATGCCTTTCTGTTCCAATTATATGAAGTCCCTCGGCTTCAACCACACCCTGACCGAGTTTTATATCAGTTCCTCTTCCTGCCATATTCGTTGCAATAGTTACTACTCCTGCCCTCCCGGCATTTGCTATTATCTCAGCTTCCTGCTGATGATATTTTGCATTCAGAACCGAATGCCTAACCCCTCTCCTTTTAAGCATTCTGCTCAACGTTTCAGAAACATCAACCGTAATCGTACCAACCAGAACGGGCCTGCCTGCTGATATCATATCTTCAATCTCATTTATTACAGCATTGTATTTCTCCCTCTTTGTCCTATATATTCTATCATCATGGTCTCCTCTTATTACGGGTTTATTTGTAGGTATAACTGTAACGTCAAGTTTATATATTTCAAAAAATTCAGCGGATTCAGTGTAAGCTGTTCCGGTCATCCCCGCTAATTTATTATAAAGTCTAAAATAGTTTTGAAGAGTAATTGTAGCCAAAGTTTGTGTTTCTCTTTCAATTTTTACATTTTCTTTAGCCTCCAATGCCTGATGAAGGCCGTCACTATACCTCCTTCCAGACAAAATCCTGCCTGTAAACTCGTCAACTATCATTACCTTTCCATCACTTACAACATACTCTACATCCTTCTCAAACAAAGAATACGCCCTTAAAAGCTGAGAAATATTATGTATTCTTTCGCTTCTTTCACCATATAATTTTTGGAGCTCTTCTTTTTTTCTTTCTTTTTCCTGTAATGAAGATTTTTCATTAGATTCAATTTTATGAATTTCTTCTGATAAATCGGGAAGAACAAACGTATTGGGGTCATTTGGAGAAAGAGCTTCTCTGCCCTTTTCCATGAGGTCTATGACATTACTTTTCTCATCAATACTGAAATACAATTCCTCATCGATTACATGCATTTTCTTATCACGTATAAAATCATTTTCCACGCTTCTCATCAGTTTTTTTGTTCCCACTTCCTTAAAAATCTTCATAAGTTTTTTATTTTTTGGAGCACCGCGATTTGCCTGAAGAAGTTTAATCCCCGCCTCATAGTCTTTATTCTCTTTGAGCAATTTTTCTGTATCCGAAATTATACTGTTCACAAGATGGGTCTGCATCTTTATAAGTTTCTCGACATCCGGCTTATGTTCTTGATATCTATGTGTAGAAACACTTACAGGACCGGATATAATCAGCGGTGTTCTCGCCTCATCAACCAATACAGAGTCTACTTCATCCACAATAGCGTAATAATGTGGTCTTTGAACAATATCCTCTTCAGAAACCGCCATATTATCTCTCAGGTAATCAAATCCGAATTCATTGTTTGTGCCATAGACTATATCTTTCGCATATTCAATCTTTCGCTCTACCGGGTCCATATCGTTTAAAATACAACCGACAGAAAGTCCGAGCATTTCATATACTTTACCCATCCATTGTGAGTCTCTCTTTGCCAGATAATCATTAACAGTAACAAGGTGAACACCCCTTCCAGTAAGTGCATTTAAATAAAGAGGCATAGTCGCAACCAGCGTTTTACCCTCACCTGTCACCATCTCAGCAATCTTACCCTGATGAAGCACAACCGCACCGATTAACTGCACATCAAACGGTATCATTTCCCAGACAGTCTTCTGCTTACAAATTTCCCAGCTTTTACCCATCAACCTCCTGCAAGCTTCTTTTACCATCGCAAAAGCCCGGGGAAGTATCTCATCAAGTATCTCCCTTTCGCGTTCCAGACATAAATCTTCAAGCTCTTCTTCGGGCAATTCACTATTATCCTTCTTGATTTCTTCCCTTTCTTCGGCAATCATTTTTTTAAATTCATCGGTTTTCTCTTTTAATTGTTCATCAGTGAGCGTATGACATTCCTCATATAATCTATTTATTTCATTAACTATCGGAATTAATTTCTTAATATCCCTCTCAGATTTACTTCCGAATAAAGTAGTTAATATTTTTCCAAACATCTCCTATCCCTTCTTCTATGTTAAAAAATCCCTACTTACTTCTCTTAAAAAACTTGCTTAAAAATTCTTCCCTTGTACGATGTGAAATTTAGTTTAAAGTTTATTTTCCGCCATATGCGGATCTTCTGGATTGCTTACTTCTTTTTCCAAAAGAAAGTATGTTAAGTGCCATTGTACAGCCGCTCAGCCAATCCTGACGGGAGTTCTGCTTTTAAGATTTTCCCTGCTGCCTTTTTAATATCATAATCAAGCCGTATATTTTCCAATGACCATTCATTTTCATCAAAGATACAAAATGAAAGTTTTGGATTTCTGTCTCTTGGCTGACCTATACTACCTACATTTACTATATATTTTTCATCTTTTGAGAAAAAGAATTTATTATCTACTTTATCAGGCGGATTATTTTCAGCGAATACTGCCGGTAGATGTGAATGCCCGATAAAACAAATATTCTGATTAAATGCTCCAAACTGAAACCTTGCATCCCAATTGTTTATAATGTATGACCACTCATCCGGATTATGCGGAGAAGAATGAACAAACAAGAAGCTTCCTTTACTTAAAGTAAGTGGGAGATTTTTTAAAAATTGAACATTTTCCTCATTAAGAGCGTTTTCAGTCCATTTAGCAGCCCTTGCTGCATATATATTAAAAAACAGTCTCTCATCCGGATTCACAGCAGCATGGTCATGATTGCCCGCTATTATATAGTCAGAGATATTCTTACAAACCTTTATACATTCATTCGGATTTGCACCATACCCTACAATATCACCAACTATTATTATCTCTTCAATATCTTCTCTTTTCTTAATATACTTATCCGCTTCTGTTAACGCTTCAAGGTTCGAATGTATATCAGCTAATATTGCAAAAGACATTTATACCTTAATTTATGGTCATTTGTTTTTATTCACAGTTTTACATTTTTCATCGATGAGCCCTCTTCGCTCCTTACAAATCCTTCCTTCATTTTTCAATTCAATAAGAATAGAATCAAGAATCCCATTAATAAATTTACTGCTCTTTTCCGTGCTGAATATTTTTGATATTTCTAATGCTTCATCAATCGAAACCTTTGGGGGTATCTCTGAAAAATTTAAAAATTCACATATTGACAGTCTTAAGATTAATTTATCTATTAAAGTAATTCTTTCAAATTTCCAATTTTTTGATTTTTTCTTTATTAGCTCATCAAATTTATCTTCATCTTTAATAGTTTCTTTAATAAGCTCTTCGCAAAATTTTCTCGACCTCTCATCAATCGGCTCTTCCCATATCGGGTCATCAAAAATTTGTTCCGGTGTATTCCCCGATATCTCATAAGCATAAAGAAACTGCAATGCTCTTAATCTTGCTTTTCTTCTAATTTTCATAAAATACTATCTATTCTTGTTTTGCTGTCCCAAAGCTCAGGGATATGTGTAAATATTATTTTTCCGCTTTATTATTTCCGTTGTTTTTAGCTTCATGATTATCATAAGCATGAATAATTTCTTTAACCAATCTATGCCTAATAACATCCTCTTTATGCAAATAAACAAAATCAATACCACTAATATTTTTAAGTATACTCTGAATTTGAACCAATCCTGAGTTGCCTTTATCATAAAGGTCAATCTGTGTAATATCTCCATTAACAATAGCTTTTGAATTAATTCCTATTCTGGTTAAAAACATTTTCATTTGCATAGAGGTAGCATTTTGAGCCTCATCCAGTATTAAAAATGAATTGTCAAGGTTTCTTCCCCTCATATATGCAAGCGGAATGATCTCAATAACCTGTTTTTCAATATATGTTTTTAATTTTTCCGGGGGAAGCATATCAAATAATGAATCATACACCGGTCTCAAATACGGCTCGATCTTTTCCCTGAGGTCTCCCGGCAGAAATCCCAAGCTTTCACCGGCTTCCACTGCAGGACGGGCAAGAATTATCTTTTTAACCACACTGTTTTTCAAATGAGAAAGCGCAAACGCCACAGCCAAATATGTTTTACCTGTACCAGCCGGCCCTATAACAAATACTATATCATTTTTCATTACCGACCCCACATACCTCTTCTGCCCTTCTGTCTTTGGCTTTAGATACCCATTACGACCAAAAATTATTACAGAATCCAGTTCCTCTTTCGTTTTTGTTTTTTCACCCTTTGAATTAACCATTCTTATAACTGTTTCAACATCCTTTTTTCGAATAATTTTATTCCTGTTAATAAGAAAAATAAGCTCAGAAAAGACATTTTCGAGTTTTTCTACCTCTTCAGGTTCACCCTCAAGGGTAACATTTTCACCCCTGACAACAATTTTTGAATCAAAACTATTTTCAATTAATTTTAAAAAAGTATCATTCTTTCCAAGCAAAATCAAAGGGTCAACTTCTCTCAATACAATATTTTTTTTACTTATAACACTCATATCTATTAATTTACTATTTGTTTAAAACAGCTAACAATTTTTCATCGACAAATTATTGAATTTATCAGGAAATTTATTATATTGTCATTTAAACTATAATAATACAAAAAATGTTCATATTATTTATTTACAAATAAATAAAAAAAGCCCTTTATTCCTCTTGCACAAGAGGAATAAAGGGCTTTGATTAACAAAAAATTCTTAAATTGAACATTTATCGATGTCAAAAGAATTAAATCTTCGAATCAGTATTTTATTATGGAACATACAATACAGTGTGTGGATATATCAAGTTAGGATCACCAATAATTGTATTATTCGCTTCAAAAATTTTCTTCCACTGAAAAGGATCATTATATACCTGCGGCAATCCAGCAATCCTTCTTAAGAAATCACCTCTTTGTACCAAATACTGACCTCTTTCAACTTGTCTATGGATTTTAAAGACCTGATTTGGATAGATTAAATCGGGATTCCTTATTTCTGTTCTGTTGAAACTGTAAATCCTCATCCATGCATACGGGTCTCCATAGATATTAGGTTTACGGGCGATCTTCCATAAATAATCACCCCTGACTACATCGTAGGTTTCAATCTTTGGTTTAGCCCGTTCTGCTTTCGCTTTAAGCTGTTCATATAAGCCTTGTACTTCTCTCAGTAGAGCAGCAATATTTGGAAGTCTTGCCCTTCTATCAGCAGCCATCTCATCCAATCTCTCTCCTATTTCATCAACCTCATCCAGCCGCTCATACAAATTTTCAAGAGATAGCGCCAAAAGTCCATTTATCTGTCTTCTAATATTCTGCAGCTCTCTGTAAAATGCGTCTATCTGTTCCTGATTATAACCTAACAGCCTGTAAATCTCCTGTTTCATCGCAGCAATGCTATTATCAAGTTCGCTGAGTCTGTCTTTTAATCCTGAAATTTCTTCCTCAAGTTTTGCAATCTCCGCTTTAGCGGCTCTTTCTCTCTGCTGACACTGTGCCAGTTGTTTATTGTATTCTTCAATTGTCAACTTTTCTACCTGTGCAAACACGGAACTTGTATTTGTCGCTAAAATTACAGCAAAACCAAGAAATAATATAATAAGAAACTTGCTATGTATTTTCATTGTTTACCGACTCCTTTATATATTGAATTAATAAAAATTGAAATTTCTTAAAAAAATTATCTAACTGCGTCCCTATCCCTTGTAAGTTTAGCTAATTCTTCCTCTTTTGCGGCTATGTCCCTTTCAAGCTGGGCTTTTTCTGATTTGAGTTCTTCTATTCTCTTCTCTGCGGCTGTTGCTGCATCACATGCATCCTTCAGTGCATTCATCTGCTCCTGAGAAGCATATCTCGTGCAACCGGTGGTAAATATCCCAGCAAGAAATAAGGTTAACGTTAATATTCCCACAAATTTTTTAATCTTTTTCATCTGATACCTTCCTCCTATATAGCGTCTTTATAAATATAACCCTACTTCTACTTTATTTGCTAATTTAATATTTTATTAAAAAACTACTATATTAAAGACTTGACATAAATGATAAGGAATGGATTTTTTATTAGACACTTTACAAATTTAATATAAACATAATAAAATTAAATATAATTGTCAAGAAAAAAATTAACTTAGGTTCTTTTTTTTTATTATTTTTATTTTAATCCCTTAACTAATAATTTTTATCCCGAGTTCTTTAAGCTGTTGAGAATTAACTTCCGATGGACAGCCATCCATTAAAGATAATGCACTGTTTGTTTTCGGGAAAGCTATTACTTCCCTTATTGATTTTGTGTCGGAAAGTATCATTGTAATACGGTCAAATCCGAACGCAATCCCTCCATGCGGCGGTGCACCATATTCAAAAGCATTAAGCAGGAACCCGAACTTTAACTTTGCTTCTTTCTCGCTGATATTCAATAATTTAAACATTTTTTCCTGAAGTTCTTTATTGTGTATTCTTATGCTGCCTCCGGCTATCTCGTTTCCGTTCAAAACAAGGTCATAAGCCTTCGCCCTTGCACCTGCGGGATTTTCATCAAGAATCGATATATCTTCATCCTTCGGCGAAGTGAAAGGATGATGCATCGCCTGAAATCTATTCTCTTCTTCATTGAATTCAAAGAGTGGAAAATCTGTTACCCATTCAAAAACATAATCCGCCTTTTTCGGTAGATTATATTTTTTTATTATTTCAATACGCATATTGCCCATTGCTCTGAGAACAACATCCCTCTCTTGTGCCATGAAAATTATTACATCGCCCTTTTCGGTACCGCATTTTGCAATCAGTTTATCAAAAACATCATCTTCAAAGTGTTTTTTTATTGAAGATGATACCCCGTCCTCCGTTACTTTTATAAAAAATGCTCCCTTTGTGCCATAGTTTTTCGCCTGTTCTGATAATTCATCCATCTCTTTCCGGGAAATCTCAGTCATATCCTTTAAGTTGATATAAACAATATTTCCTCCCTCTTTTACAGCTTCTTCAAAAACAGGGAAAACAGAATTTTTGGCTATTTCCGTAACATCACCTATAGGTAAATCCCATCTGAGGTCCGGCTTATCTGTCCCATATCTTGACATTGCCTCCTGATACGACAGTCTTGGAAATTTTTCTTTTACATTTACATCAAGAACATCTTTAAATACCCGCACCATCAATCCTTCCATAACCGAATAGATATTCTCCTCTTCCACAAAAGACATTTCAACGTCAATCTGTGTAAACTCCGGCTGTCTGTCAGCCCTTAAATCCTCATCTCTGAAACATTTCACAATCTGAAAATATTTATCAATCCCCGAAACCATCAATATCTGTTTATAAGTCTGCGGTGACTGGGGAAGAGCATAAAACTTTCCATTCCATATTCTGCTTGGAACAAGATAATCTCTTGCACCCTCGGGTGTGCTTTTCATCAGCATCGGCGTTTCAACCTCAACAAACCCCAATTCATCAAAGTATTTCCTTGTTGACTGATAAAATTTGTGTCGTATCATAAGGTTATTCTGCATCGTTGACCTTCTGATATCAAGATATCTGTATTTTAATCTCAATTCCTCATTTATCTCATCGCTGGTCGCATCTATCTCAAAGGGAATCGGCAGAGACTTGTTAAATATTTTCAGCTCGCTTGGCAAAACCTCAATCTCTCCAGTCGATATCTTCGGATTTACCATTTCGGGCGTCCTCTCTGCAACTACTCCTTTTATTCCTATTACATATTCCTTTCTAAGCCCTTTTCCTTTTTCATAATTATCTTTGCTCTTTTCCGGGTCAAAAACGACCTGCGTCTTTCCGTGTCTGTCACGAACATCGATGAAAATCAGCCCGCCATGGTCTCGCATCGTATCAACCCATCCCATCAAAATTACCTCTTTTCCCTTGTCAGACTTGCGCAAATCTCCACAATAATGAGTTCTCTGCCATCCTTCCAACTTATCCACTTTATATCTCTCCTTAAATTTATTTTCAACAAATTTCCCCTTGTACGGGTGGAAATTTATTTTTAGGTTTTCTTGCTTACTTCTTTTTCAAAAAGAAGTAAGTTATTTTAATAGCACTATTTTCTTAACGTCGGTAAAATCATCGGCTCTGAACCTGTAAAAATAAATTCCGCTCGAAACATATAACTCATTTTTGTCTCTTCCATCCCAAATCACTTCATAAAAGCCGGTTTTCCTTTTTTCATTTATTAAAGTCTTAATTTCCCTGCCCAAAACATCAAATATCTTTATCTCAATATCTGTTTCCTGCGATATCTGGAAATTGATAGTGGTTGTTAAATTAAACGGATTCGGATAATTTTGTGAAACTAAAAAATCATCCGGATTCCCTATGGTTACCTTAATTGGTTCGGAATAATCGAAATATCCGCTGTAATCTTTCTTCTTTAAGCGATAGTAATATATTCCTGAATTCACTTCCTTATCCGAGAAAAAATATTTCTTCTCATGAGTGATTGTACCGTCACCGGATACACTTCCTATTTTAACAAAGTTCTGCTCATCCAAACTTCTCTCTATATCAAATCCAAGATTATCCGTCTGATATCTCATCGTCCAGTCCAAAAGGACAAACCTTCTTGAATAAACTTGATGAGTAAAAGATTTCAACTC
>JAUVVT010000173.1 GCA_030604505.1 bacterium
GGGATTTTCCACCAAATGCACCGCCCACAAACGGAGTTATAACACGGACTTTTTCAGAAGAAAAGCCAATTGCCCGTGCTATTTGGCCTTTGATCCCGAACGGTGTTTGTGTTGACGCCCATACGGTGATTTTATCCCCTTCAACGTGAGCTAAGGCAGTATGAGTTTCAATTGGAGCATGAGCAACATAACCATCCAGGTAGGTCTCTTCAATTGAAATGTCAGCTAACTTTTCGCCGCTCTTGATATCGCCTTCCTGTTCTACCACTCTTCTCTCATCAGCAGAATTGAGCAAATGTTCAAAAATATTTTTATCGTCAACATGTGCTTCCGGCTTATCAAATTGAGCTTTGATTTTAGTCAGAGCATTTTCCGCTTCATCCGGATTTTTATGCAGGACAGCAATCAAATCCCCGTCCCGTACTAACTGAACATCTCTAATTTTCTCTACTGCAGAGGTGTCAATGCTTCTAAGTTTAGCATCGTGAGCAGGAGGTCGTAAAATCTTTGCATACAACATACCAGGCAGCCGGATGTCTCCTGAAAATTCTGCCTTGCCTGTAACTTTCTCTACGGCATCCATATGTAAAACAGGTTTACCCATTACATTAAATTCAGATACGGTTTTTAAAACAACTCCTTCTTTTACGTGCCTTTCAATTATTTTCCCTTTCGCCAATTGTGCATAGGTAACACTTTTTCTTCTCTGATTTTTGTCGAATATTACCCCGTCCTTTGCTGTCAGCCGTTCTTTAGGTAATTTAAGCTGTTCAGCGGCTAACTCTAATAAAACAGCCCTGGCTTCTGCTGCTGCCTCCCTGAGAGCAGGCCCGAAGAAACGGGTCGTCATCGAACCCCATGTTCCCCTGTCGTACGGACAGATGTCTGTGTCTCCCATAACCATATCAATCGATTTTAGTGGTGCGTCAAGTTCATCCGCTGCCATCTGTGCCAGAGAGGTTATTATTCCCTGCCCCATTTCAATTTTACCTGTTAAGCAGGTTACCCTTCCATCCGCTCCAATTCTAAGATAAGCATTAAAATCTTCAGGATAACCTCTTTGACCTCTTTGTGCTTCCAGTAC
The DNA here is from genome assembly GCA_030604505.1 of bacterium. Classification (GTDB taxonomy): domain Bacteria; phylum SM23-31; class SM23-31; order JAUVVT01; family JAUVVT01; genus JAUVVT01. The sequence continues at coordinate 1,085 of JAUVVT010000173.1, forward strand.
CGAGACATCTCCAACTGTAAAAAAGACTATGATTGCCCCACCGGTCTTCTTCAAAAATTCCCGCCGGCTGATTGGTGGGAAAGAAGTTATATCAATAAATTCTTCCCCGATATATTTGTCTTCTATCATTTTTTACTCCTTTAATTATTTGGCTGCGGTTTCTATTGCCTGTATAATGCGGTTATGTGCTCCGCATCTGCACAGGTTATCATTCATTCCATCAATTATTTCTTCCCTGGAGGGATGAGGATTTTTCAATAATAAACTGTATGCATTGAGAATCATACCCGGAATACAAAATCCGCATTGAATAGCGTCGTGTTCAATAAATGCATCCTGTAGAGGATGGAGTTTCCCATTCCTGGCTAATCCTTCAATAGTAATAACTTCTTTGTCTTTAACATATTTTACAGGATAATGACATGCTCTGACAGCTTCTTTATTCACAAGAACAGTACAAGCACCGCAAAGATTTATTCCACAGCCATATTTGGTTCCCGTCAGACCAAGGTCTGTTCGTAAAACCCACAAAAGCATTCGCTCGCTATCTACAGTCAAGCGTGTGGATTTACCATTGAGGTTAAAATTAATTGTTTCTTTCATAATAATCCCTCACATAAATAAAATTATTGATAATATGTAAAATGTCCCCATTATAAATAAAGTGTATTCCCCGCTAATATAAAATGTTATAAAAAAAATAAGAGATTTATTTTACATTATCAAGTGTTTTTTTATTATTTTTTTGCCGAGATTTTGCATCTCTTTTAACTGCACAATGTTATGTTTGTTCTGCTCTCTTTCCACATTTTAAATTGTCACAATTGACACGAATCGGCACCACAAAAATATGGCATGAATTCAGAACCCATCAAAACAAGGATTGAAACTTGTAGGAGCTATCCCGATTATTCGGGACGCCCTCCCTCTTATGCCCATTCCCTCTTATCATTCATCATAATAAAAATCAATTTAAAAATAATAATAATTTACTTGACTTTTATAAGCTAAAATTATAGTTTTGCTATTGATTCAACATTTATGAAAAACGAGGATAAAATATGACCCACAGAGAGGAGAGAATTATATTTCCCTTAACTCATTGATATTAAATATTTTCTCTGCCTGCCCTGTGGGTGGTTAAATTTTGACATTACGATTAATGGTCTAAGGAGGAACTATGAAAATACTTCGACATATTGGCTCGCTGGCATTCGTGCTCGGGCTCTTCACAGCGATATTTGCCGGGATGCCATGGTACGTTATAGTTGCCGATAATCCGGTCATACCCTGGTGGCTCAGGACTGCGGTTTTCTGCCTTTTAGGTGGAATCCTGTTAGTACTGCTGACAGTGGCTTTCGAACAAAGAAAACACAAAACATCAGGAGAGGGGCAGCTTCCTGCTGAGTCTGGTCGCACGGTTTTGCTGTTGAATTCCGCAGAACTACCTAACAGAGAAATCACCGAGATTCTCGGTCTCGCCCAGGGCCATACGGTATTTGCTATCTGGCTTGGTAAAGATCTATCCGCCATAGTCAGGTTGATCCTTGGCGGCGAATTGACTGAATACACAGAGATGATGGGAAGAGCTCGGCAAGTAGCTGCTGATAGGATGATTGCCAAAGCTGCAGAGATGGGAGCGGATGCAATAATCAATATTCGCTATATGACTACGAGTGTTATTGGGAGTGCTGCTGAACTTTTAGTTTACGGCACAGCTGTCAAGCTCAGCGAATAGAGCCGCCTTCCGGGAGGATATTGATATGGTATAAGATTGCAGCCTTATGCCGTCCACAGCATCAGCTGACCAACGGCTCAGGCGGACGCTGCTTCCGCGCCGCCGCTTAGCCGCGGCGTTAGTCCAATTTGATTCATAAAAGTCAGTTTTTCTTTAAAAGAGCTAAAAATTGAATGCCGGAAAAAATATATTTTCCTGCAAAATCATAAAAAAAGTTCTAACATCGTATTATAACAACAATTCATTAAAAAAATAATAATAAACCGCAATTCTAATTCAGTGACACAACACTTATCTCTTGACAATATAATTATACATTTTAATATAGCACAATTGTAGGGGCGATCCCGATTATTCGGGACGCCCTCTTTAAAATAATAGTTTTTCATTTTATGTTGTAGGGGCGATTCGTGAATCGCCCTCTATTAAGAGCGAAATCACGCTGTCGAAACTGTTCTTCACCTTCGCCCTCAACACATCTCGAACGGTTTATTTTACGCATACTCTCACTAAAAAAACACGTGATAAAATAAAAAATAAAAACAAATAATTATTCTGTCCCCAAATTTTTTAAGGAGTAATTAAAAATGATAAAACTGTACAGACAAATATTAATTACGTCTCTTTCTATTGTTTTGCTGTTTTTACCTGTTTACAGCCAGGGACTTCCGACTGCTTCGCCTGAAGACGTGGGTATTTCATCAGAAAGGTTGGGTCGCATAACCTCGAAAATGCAGGAGTATGTGGACCGGAATAAGTTAGCTGGTGCAGTTGCAATGGTTGCACGGCAGGGTAAAGTAGTATATCTCAAAAGTTTCGGCATGATGGATATTGAGGCAAAAAAACTAATGCGCAAAGATGCAATATTTCGGATTGCCTCCATGACCAAGCCTATTACAAGCGTTGCTGTTATGATGTTGTACGAAGAAGGGCATTTCCTGCTGAGCGATCCCGTTTCAAAATACATTCCGGAGTTCAAAAATCCGAAAGTCCTTGCACCTTCATCTTCAGAAAATTCCCGCACTCTCGTCCCGGCAAAAAGAGAAATAACAATTCGTCACTTGCTGAATCACACATCAGGCATCACATATCAATGGAATGAAAAACTGGGCAAGATGTATCATGATGCCGGTATAACACATGGACTCCTGCAGGATGAAAGCACTATTGGTGAAAAGATAAAACTTTTGGCAAAAATGCCATTACTTAATCATCCCGGTGAAAAGTGGGAGTACGGTTTAAACGTAGACGTTCTCGGTTATCTTATTGAAATATGGTCGGGAGTGACACTTGACAAATTTTTTCAAGAACGTATTTTCAAACCGCTAAGTATGAAAGACACTCATTTCTTTTTACCGGAAGAAAAAGTATCCCGACTGGTGACCGTTTACACACCTGAAGAAGGTAAAATAAAAAGGTGGCCAGATACTCTAATAGTTGAAGATGCGATGGTTTATTCAACGACATATCCGTATCAAGGCCCACGAAGTTATTTTTCAGGAGGTGGAGGACTATGCTCGACAATCTCTGATTATGCTCGATTTTGCCAAATGCTCCTTAATAGAGGTAAATTGAATGGAGTTCGTATGTTAAGCCGAAAAACAGTTGAACTCATGACCTCAAATTCTATCGGAGATTTGTATATTCAGGAACAATCGGGTTACAAGTTTGGTCTTGGATTTGGCATTCGAACCGAATACGGTCAAAAAAGTGAGTTAAGGTCTTTAGATTCCTTCGGTTGGGGTGGTTTTTGGTATACTCATATGTGGATCGACCCAAAAGAAGAATTAATTGGCATCTTCATGTCACAGTTGAAATATTCTAAGGAGCCTATACTTAATAAATTTGAAATTTTAGTTACACAGTCCATTAATGATTGAGCTCATAGGGAGAGCTAAAAATTTTATTTTACATTATAAACACTATACTAAAGCTGTTTTTACTTTGTACGTCGGCAAAACATTTTGAACACTCTGTCTAAAAAATTAAGAGATACATTTTACACGCTATATAAGCTGTTCCTCCCCACTGAGCGAGCGTAATTCATCCTTCCTCTTGCCTCTTTTCCCCCCTCTTCCTTCTTCTCCATTCTCCATTCTCTATTCTCTATTCTCTATTTCCCATTCCCCTCACCATCTCAATCATTCTATCATTCTCCAATCCATCCCTTTTCTCAATTCCCTCACTATAAATTGTAAACCCCTTAATCAAAAACTTTATTACCCCCACCTCCCCCTCATCTGCTCTTTTCAATAAATTAAACAAAACCTTCGGCAGCCATAACTCGATACTGTTAAAATACTCTTTATAAGTCTCCTTCAAAAGTTTCGGGTCATTGTTCCATTCATAAAAAGTATTCAAACTTATTCCAATCTCCTGTGCTGTCTCCTTTACTTTCATTTGTTCCTTTTCTAAACTCTGTTTCCTTAAAATTTCAATAAACCTTTTCCGTTTCTCTTCTAACTTCTTAAACCTCATAATCCATCCTTTCCTATCTTTATATTTACATCTAATTGTAGGGACAGAACATTGTTCTGTCCTGTGTGCTTGTCCTGTGGATTCTGTTCTGTTGATTTCCTTTTACCGTAGAGAC
>JAUVVT010000362.1 GCA_030604505.1 bacterium
AAAATCGAATTTGTTATGTATTTTTCCGTGATGGGATGAATAAGATTATTTAATAATAATATAATGATAATTTGTGAGTTTTCAATAGAAAAAATATATTTTTTTTAGGGATTTTTATTATTGTTGCCCGTGTTGGTGACAACACCAACCCGAAGGGCACGCAGGGAGCAGGTTTGATGTTATATGCAGTCAGCAATGGGGAATGAGGATGAGGGCGGGACGAGAATTGCCACAATAAAGAATATGTTTTTATTGGTTTTAATGGTGTTTGGTGGAAATAGCAACCCGAAGGGCACGCAGGGAGAAAGAAAGGTTTTTCCAGATTTGTTGGATTTATTCTTTTTCAGAGTCTTCCTCAGTTTTATCTTGTTCTCCTTTTGAAGCTTTTTTGAATTCAAGAATACCTCTCCCTATGCCTCTTGCAAGTTCCGGAATCCTTTTACCGCCGAATAAAAATACTATTATTATAAATATTATTATATATTCAGTTACTCCAATCGAACCCAGTCCCATTTTGTTTTCCTTTCACATTAATACTGCTGATATTTTTTCGTTAAAAAATACTTTACCTGTATTATTCATAAAATTTGACATAACTAAACTTAATTCTAATAAATTCAATATAATAACCGTGGTTTTTGAGAAACAGAGTCTCTCTCTACCCCGAAGTTTCGGGGTAAGCCGAGTCTCCCGACTTGGCATCGAAAATAATTTATGAATTAATCCGGTTAATAATAATATAATGATAATTTGTGAGTTGTCAATAGAAAAAATATATTTTTTGGTGATTTTTATTATTGTTGCCCCTGTTGGTGAGAATGGCAGCAGGGAGCGGGTTTGATGTTATAAGCAGTCAGCAGTGAGGAATGAGGATGAGGGCGGTTGGCGAATTGAATATGCAAAGAATATGTTTTTATTGGTTTTGTTGGTATTTGTAATGTTAGGGGTAACGGCAATCCGCAGGACAAGTCCGCAGGACAGGCACACAGGTTAACCGGATTAATGACAGAAGAAGTATATCATTTAATCTGTGAAATAAGAAATTAAAAGAGTGCGATATTATACCCATCCGCCTTTTTAGATTTTTCCTGTCAGGACAGGTTATAGAGAGGCATATAACCTTTTAATACGTTTAATCAGCTCTTGTTGAGTATTATCTAAACTTAACAATTCATTTTCCTGCATAAAATTAAGCCCCACATCAGCACGGATTTTTTTAAATTTCCTTATTTGTTCCTTTACTTTCTCTAATTGTTCCTGACTTTTTTTTAGCTCTTCAGATATAGAAGCCATAATATTACCTATTTTTTAATTCAAATTTCAAGTTTTATTCCTGTTTCAAGATTAAGATAGCAAATTAATATATTATAATCAAGCAAACACCGAAATTAAGTATAAGAGATATACGGGTCGGTTTTTACACCAACAGGTAGCTAAAACTATGATTGTTTAGATAAAGATTGTTGGTGAACACACAGTGCAAGCACACAGTGCACGCATATGAGTTCACCGCTACAAATCTAACCGTCATTTTCAGAATTCACAGCCTGAATCAGTGCTTTGATATAACCAAACTGGAACGCCCATGCATGACGGACACGCCCGCTCCCAGTCTCATCGGGATGTCCCGGTGCATGATCGGGCATAAGCATGTATGGATACTCCACTTCTTTGAAAACCTTTGCAAGTTTGTACATATCAATATCCCCTTCATCGGGATAAACTTCCCGGAAATTATTAAGTCCTCCGCGAATGTTTCTGAAATGAACATTGAATATTTTTTTTCGGCTACCGAAATACCGAACAATATCGAAGATTTCTTTTCCGGGTTCCTTTAAACTTTCAGCCAATGTTCCACAGCAAAAATTAAATCCATGGTAAGGGCTTTCTGCGATATTGACAAAACGTTTCAAACCATCCACAGAGTAATTCCACCTATCAACACCACGAAATCCGGGTGGTGTCGGCGGATCGGGAAAGTGGCAAGCCATTTGAACCTTGTATTCAGCGGCTACGGATATTACTTTTTCAAGGAAATATGTAATTCGCTCAAAGAACTCATCGAGAGGAACACGCCCCGCTTCTGTTATTGATGTATCCTCTGCTTTATCTAATACCCATGTACTGTAAGTCGTGCCGCCGCGTCCGGGAGTACGGCCGGTCCGTAATAACGGCAGTATTACAAAGTTATAATTCAATCCTCTCAGCCCCACTTTAGAGGCAATTTCAATTTTTTTACATAGAACATCAATTTCTCTGTCGCGCTGCGGACTTCTGCCGAGAACGATGTTCCTGCCGATATCTACGTGGATCATATCGAGACTAATGCCATGCTTTGCACATTTTTCTTTTGCTTTTAACATTTCATCAAGTTTCCAGCCACATGCCGGTCCGTCCATATTATTTACACCGTGCCTCTTAAGAAATTGTAATTCTTTAACCGATGTTCCCATATATTGTGCACCAACGTGCATCAATGCTTTTTTAGGTTTACAACGTACAGTCTTCCGGGGAAAAACAGTTGAGCCGACGGTACTTAAAGCTATTATCCGACCAAAATCTCTTCGATTCATAATTTCCCTTTTATTAATGTTAATGTAATTCTAAAAAATTATATGAAAGTGTGTAAATGTTCACTGTATATTTAATTTAAGAAATACTTTTTTGGAATAAAAATGAAAAATTAGATTTTTTGAAAATAATTACTATTTTGATTGACAAGTTTTAGATATTAAATTATATTTTTGTCTGGAAAGGGGAACATAATTGTGCGGGGAAAAAATTATTTGCTGCTGTTTTTGTATATTATTTTTTTTATTGTTAGTTCAATTGAGATTTCATATTCAACAGATGTCAGCGGGAACATAATAAAACATACGACATGGACAAGAGTTAACAGCCCATATATAGTTATCGATGATGTGTTTATTGATGCGGTTGCTGTATTGACAATTGAACCGGGAGTTGTTGTAAAATTGGAGCCGGATAAGTCAATCGTGGTTAGAGGAGGATTTAATGTTCGCGGAACTGAGACCGACAGTATTTATTTTATACGGAATGTGGAAGATGAAAGATGGGGAACAATTAAATTTATCGAATCAAGTTTTCCTGCTGTTTATGATGAAGAAGGCAATTATATATTCGGTTCTATTATCGAATATGCGCTAATAGAAGGTGCGGGGAACAGCGGGATTATTTGCGAAAATGCTTCGCCACTGATTTGTAGAAATACGGTGTCGGATAATTCCACGCAGGTATTAGAGAATGGGGGCGGTATATACAGCAGGTTTGGTTCTCCAAAAATTTATAAGAATACAATATCCAATAACTATGCATCTACTGACGGGGGCGGGATTGCCTGTTTTTTCTCTTCTCCTCTGATTCTGGAGAATATTATATCGAATAATAATGCAGATAATGGTGGTGGAATAGATTGCTTTAAGTCC
>JAUVVT010000184.1 GCA_030604505.1 bacterium
ACTCTCCCCATGTTCAGGATGTGTGACACACTCTGTCCCGGGAATCACACAGAATTTTCCCGATTTGCCTACTCTCAATGTATTAGCATGCATATCAACCATAGTTTCCGCCATCTTTTCTGCATCAAACTCTATCTTTGGAAAAAACGGGTATGCATAGGCATCAAGTAGAAAAATTCTTGCAGAGCGAATCCATTCAAATTTGTTATCTGATGGCTGGCTTGACAAGGCAGAATCGAAGAAAAAAAACAACAGCAGCAGTGAGAAAAAAAATATCCTGTGCATTACAGACTATCCTTAAATTAGAATAATTATTTTTTATTTTATTATTGCTATTAATATAATAAATAATATTCTTATTTCCCACTGCTTTTGAGGCTGTACTCAATAAATTTTCATTAAAAATATCAAGATACCTTTCTTCTAAATTCTCTTTTACTTCAATACAAGATTCTCCCTCGCGACACTTTTTATTATCACATATAGCACAATTCATATCCAAACTTGTAATATTTCTATTTTTTGTGTTTTTCAAAATACTCGCGGATACATTTTCGCAAATCCTGCATCACAAATCCATACGTCTTTTTTAGATTGCCTATATTAATATTTCGGGAAACGTTAGGCGGAAGTTTTAGTTTAGAAATCAAATAGCTCGCCGGAACCCCTGTCATCTGTTCAATTTGAGCAAGAGAAACATTACCTCTGATAACTAATTCAGTATTACCAATTTTTATTGTTCTTTCTTCTCCCTGCGCTGTTTCTTCTGCAACCTTTCTTAGTCCCTTACGAACCTCATCGCATTCTTTTTTTTCTTCTGATGACTTTTTTGGTTCTGCGAGAACTTTCAAGCTATCACTCTTCTGAGTCAAAATACTAAAATTCAAATTTTCTGCATTTCTCTGAGCAACTCTTGAATTTCTGCCGGCTGCTCCAAGTCCTTTTCCCTGTCCTCCCGGTCCCCTTCCAACCTTCCAAATCCCTAATGATTTAGAACCATAAATCACACCAAAGAATATAACCAAAAGAATAACAGGATAAAAAGCCGGGATTAATCTTTTACCATTTTTTGGGGCTTTCAAACTTATTGCGTCTTTTAAATCTTTTGCTTCAAGGCAGTCAAGACAACTGTTGCATTCAACCGTATTAATCCTTCCCATTTTTGCTATCTTTATATCCATCGGACATAACTTTTCGCATTTACCACAGGACACACATTTTTCATTATCACATTCGATTTTATACAATCCCAATTTACCGATAAGACCTACTATAACCGCTAATGGACAAAAATATCTGCACCAAAATCTTATTATAAACAATGAACCTACTAACACGATAATCATCGCAAGGTATGCTGTCCAGGGACGTTCACCAAATCCCATATGAAAAAATGCAATAAAAGGGTCATAATCCCTGAATATCATTCGACCGGAAACTATAGTGGCTATTATTATTAAAACAAAAAGAGGATATTTTATAAATCTTCCATAGCGGTCAATACTTTCCGGAATGAATTTTTTATTATTAAAGAGCTTTTTCCCTAGATTTCCAAGCCATTCCTGAACGGTCCCGAATGGACAAATCCATCCACAGAATCCAGATTTCAACAAGACTCCTATAATTATGAGTCCAAACAACATGATAAAATTAGAATAACCGACCCTATCGACAAACGTTCCGGACGTTATATATAAATATGCAGTCTCTATTCCACCAAACGGACAATAAGAATCAAGGGGCGGGGTTTTTAAAACGGTCCCTCTATATATTTGATGTTTTATCGACATAAATATAAACAAAAATAAAAATAATCCCTGAACTGCATATCTTACTTTTCTCATGCTAAAATTCCATGTTATGACAAAAATAGAAATTGATTTTTTTTAATACTCTGCCTGTTTTAGTTTTCCTTTTTTGTAATTTTCAACTGCATCTTTGACAGTTCCCGTAACATTACGAAAAACCTTAATATTTGCTGACATTAGCACATTCAGAGACTTTGAACCAAAATTCTGTCCTATAACAGCTTCAACCTTTCTATCAGCTATTTCCCATGCTGTTTGTGTGCCTGCACCTGATGACGAATATGCATACTTATTATCAATCACCTCAAAAGTGTCATCTTTTAAATTATAAATTATAAATTTTTCTGCCCTTCCAAATCTTTGAGGAATGACACTATTCAGTGAATCACCAATTGATGCTACTGCAATAAGTTTTGCTTTCGGTTTAACTTTCTGCTCGAATTCTCTTTTTTGGGCACACGCAAGTATGGTAAAAAATATAATTAAAACAGCAAAAACTGTAAATATTTTTCCCATTGTTTTTACCTTTATTAAATTTTTATGTTCGGCTTATATACAATTATCTGCCCTTTTTTAAATATATCAATTAAACCCAGTGTCCTTCAACATTCGCTTGTTTTATTTCTTCCAATTTGCCGTTTTTAAAATTATCAATAATATCTTTAACTTTACCATCCTTGCAAGAGAATATTTTTACACCTGCTGAGGATAATACTCTGAAAGCCTTCGGACCGCAATTAGGGGTGATAACGGCTTGAGCCCCAGAATTAACAATAGTCTGAGCAGATTGAATACCTGCTCCTGAAGGAGATTCTAAGTTTTGTTTATTATCAACAACAGAAAAAGAATCCTCATCTGTATCATATAAAATAAACATCGCTGCCCTGCCTAATATTTGATCCACTTCACTTTCAAGAGAATCGCCAGTTGATGTTATAACTATTTTCATCTTTTTACTCCCTTTCTATTTTATAATATTAATTTATAATGAAATTAAAACCAATCCGACATGAAATCATCAAACCTTGATTCATGTTTATTTTCGAGAAAATCTTCCAGATTAAAAGTTACTTCATAATTTTCACAATAGCTTATCAAAAGATTATATGCATTATTTATATTTTTGATTTTTTCTTCATATTTTTCTTTCTCCAATTCAGGAAATTTATCTGGATGATTGGATTTTACTAATTTTCTATAAATGCTCCTGATTTTATTTATAGAAGCTTTATCTTCAATGCCAAAAATATTTTTAGAATTTTCAATATCTACATATTCTATCTTTTTTTTCATAACATTTTTTACTTACTACACTAAATTTGACTTCAAAATATTATCACCAACATTACTTCCAATATCTCTTGCAAGTATCGAACACTTTACTTTCAAAAGAAAATAAATATTCTTATCAATGTTGCTGAGTGTTTCATAATTTCCCTGTCCTTTTGCAATCACCAAATCTGCTGAATCAAAAGCTTTTTTCAACTCTTTAGAACTATTAGAAAGCAATGTAGCCGGTGCATCATAACCATTAGAAATAATCTCGGCAATTTTATCTATTTCAACAAATTCAGCATCTTCAAAAGTAACATCATTAAGAATTGGTTCACCTCTCACTACAAATATTACATTGGCTTTTGAATATTTTTTGATTTCTTCGATTAATATTTTATCAAAGACGATTTCTCCTGCGTTATCACCGATGTAGAGGATTGAAGAGTTGTTTAAAACATCATTTTTAAATCTACTAAATTGATTAACTGCAAGATTTGAAGATAAAACTTCTTTAATTGTATTATTTAGATCGAAATTGTTGCCAGCTACACCAAAATCGATGATATTACCGGCAATTGCTAATTTTACTGCTGTTAGCAGGCGATCCTCAGATGTATCTATTTTTAATTTCAGTTCGGGATATAATTGCAGTGCTTTTTTATTGAATTCTTCTTTAACTTTTTTATATGGATCTTTATTCTTGGATATTTTTTTAATAATTCTGTGAACATTTACCGCGATCTCAGGTGGAGAAACATCTAATGGAAAGTTCGGAAGTATTTTAAAAACAGAATTTAGAACTTCTCGCTGAAGATTTTCATTATCAGTCGCCATCTTTGAAGCCTCAAGCGCCTGTTTGACTATGCAGGGAAAACAATCCAAATATGTTTTCATACAATCTCCAATTCTAAACCTTTTTCCTCACTAAAAACTAATCAATTTTAGTCGAACCATCTTTTTTCAAAAAAGTAAGTTAATAAACTTTATAATAATTCTTTTCTGAGTTGTCAATTGAATACGATTTAATGACATTTTTTCTTTTCATTTCTGTAATGTACTTGATTAATTCATTATTATGTATTCCGAGTGCATTCGCTATATCTACAAGTGTGCAAGGTCTTCTTTTTAAAAGATTTATTACCTCATTTTCAATATCAATATTATAAAACGCTTTTGATGTCCGTTCAAAATCAGCAATAACTTCAACAGGTATATCAGCGCCAATCTTTTCTTTAATATTTGTCATCTCCTCATTATTCAGAGAAACTGCACTCTTTTCAGACGGCGGCCTAATCACTGTATTAAGTTGAACTTTATCAATTCTCAATTTTTGAATAATATCCTTCATTTTATATATCTCGGAATCACTGTCATTTACACCTTTCACTAACATTATTTCAAGATATATTTTCCCTTGAAAACCACCTGAAAACTCCATTAATCCTTCCAAGACCCTTGAAACTTCCAATCTCCTATCAGGTCTGTTAATCTTCTTAAAGATTTCATCAGATACCGCATCCATCGATGGTATAACCAAATCTGCTTCCTTCAAAGCATATCTTACTTCTTTGTCCCATAAAAGAGAACCATTAGTTATCGTTACTACAGGAATATCGGTAATCAATTTTACCTGCGAAATAATCTCATAAAGTTCTGAATTCAATGTCGGTTCTCCGGAACCCGAAACAGTTATATAATCAGCTTTAATATCTTGATTCAAAAATTCTTTCAATTCTTTCAGAATCAGAGACGGTTGATAAAATTCTTTTCTATCTATAGTTTTGTCCGTTGTATGTCCAAGCTGACAGTAAATACAGTCATAACTACAAACCTTAAATGGTATAATATCTATTCCAAGTGACCTACCTAATCTCCTCGAGGGAACCGGACCGTATATATATTTATTTGACATTTCAACAATCAATAACTTTCGGAAAAAATAATTTACAATACTTTAGCAAATTTAGGAAATCTTAATATATTTTGTAGTTTTTTGATTTTTTTCAAGGAAATACTAAGCGAAACTTGTTTCGGAATCTATTGCTTATTAACTATTTAGATGCTGAAATAAATTCAGCATGACAGGTTTGTAATATTTATATAAAAATTCACTATTTTAAATTTGC
>JAUVVT010000249.1 GCA_030604505.1 bacterium
CTCAATAATCTTTCGGGGAACTTTTTCTGGAGAAAATTTTCGCACTGAACGACGCGATTTCATAAGGCTATAAAACAAGTCGGAACGGCTCAGCATTTCTTCTTTTGTAAACCTGCGATAATCTTTATATTTAATTAATTTCATTTTGTATACCCATGTAATATATATTGGTTATATAAATAAAAGATATTACTTTTTCGTTGGATTCGGGAGAAAATCTGGGCGAAATTTTTTAATGCCAAAGTCCAAATATCAAATATCAAATCAAATCCAAATGCCAAAAAGTTTGGGATTATGTGGATTTAAATTAATCCCCTTTGGTCTACCTTTGGTAAAGGGGGATTTAATTAAGGAGGGACAATCCGAGGATTATCCCTACAGGTTTTGGTATTTAGAATAATAGGGTTTCATAAAACTAAAATAACATTTCGCTCCTATCGGAGCTGAAAAGAGGGCGAAGGTGAAGAACACCTTCTCCATCGTAATGGATTCCCCCCGAGTACTCGGGGGAATGACAGTTTTAGAATGACATTTTTGATTATTTTTTGAAAAGTATTAGTATTTTTATAAAATCCTATTAGTAATTTGGGCTTTATTTGTTATCTGGGTTCTGGTAGAACGGGTGGTTTGATTTCCGGGGGAACTGCACATTTATATTTAAAATCTTTTGTTTTTTCTTCCCATTCTTTTCTCATTTTTTGTACGAGTTGTTTTTTTGTCAAAAGGTCAAGGGCTGTTAATGCAAAGGTTTTTGCAGCTACAATCATTGCTTTGTGCCCGATTCCCATTCCCACAGCCGCAGTAGTGCCCCATGAGTGTCCGGGGACACTTGATGGTTTTGAAGCGACTGAAAACCTGGCAACGGGAGTTACCCAGCTTATGTCTGCTACATCGGTAGAACCTCCTCCGGGGGGACCTTTCGGAGGGACTAACTTCGATATCTTTTCTGAGATGCCTTTTTCTTCTTTTTCCATTGATTTCTGTATTTCTTTAGCAAACCTTTGCTCTTCCTCGGTAAAATCGGGTGGCTCTATAAGTTTGAGATTTTTTTGAATAATTTCTGCACCGGCTTTATTGCCGAGTATTTCATAACATCCGGTAATAAGCTGGACTTCGCGTTTAGTCTGAGTTGATGCAGCAGCGGATTCTGCAATTTTGAGGACCCATTCGTATAATTTATCGACCGATTCTCTTTTTGTATCTCTCACGAAATACCAGACTTCTGTTTTGTCGGGAACAACATTCGGCACTTTTCCTGTTTCTGTTATTGCATAGTGCATTCTTACCGTCGGTTTAACGTGTTCCCTCATCATATTGACACCATAATTCATCAATTCAACGGCATCAAGTGCGCTTCTTCCCTCCCATGGAGAACCGGCGCTGTGTGCTGTTTTGCCAAAAAATCTGACCTTGAAGGAATTCATTGCAAGACTTGATGCGTATCCTGCCTTTGTAGAATCTCCCGGATGCCAATCGATGACAGCGTCAACATCATCAAAGAGCCCTTCTCTTACCATAAATACTTTTCCTATTAGAGTTTCTTCAGCAGGACAACCAAAGAATTTAATAGTCCCGGGGATATTATTTTTTTCCATATATTCTTTTACAGCAAGAATCCCGCCGAAGGAAGCTGTTCCAAGCAGGTTATGACCGCATCCATGCCCCGGAGCGCCGGTAGTTATCGGTTCTTTAACTGTCGATAATTTTTGTGATAATCCGGGCAGTGCATCATATTCTGCAAGCATACCAATGACTGGTTTGCCGGAACCGTAACTTGCAACAAACGCAGTGGGCATTCCAGCAGCATTATCCATTATTTCAAATCCGGCCTTTTTGAGTTCAGTTTTCATTAATCTTGAGGATTTATATTCGAGCATTGCAATCTCTGCAAATTCCCATATTCTGTCACTTATGCTACAAAGATAATTATTGTTTTTGTCTATCCAGCTGCAGAGTTCCTTTTTTTCTTTCGGGATTTCTGAAGAATAGACCGGATTCATTACAAATACTAATAGAAATATAACACCCAAAGAAATACATCTTTTCATTCTTTTACCTCTCAATTTAAAGTACGATTTGTGATTTACGATTTTAGATTTACGAGTGAGGAAAATGAATTTTTTTTATTTTTAAATCGTCGTTCAAAATTTTTTTATGATTTAAAGAAGATTCTTAGAATTGATTTTATTAATTCAATTATCCACGTGATAATACCGACATTTACATTATACTCCATTCTAATTTTTTGAGCGACATCGATTTTATTTTTTTCTAGATTTATTTCATAAGCTTTTTTTGCAGCAGCTTGAGTATCTTTTCTTGTAAGTTTGTGTTTTTTCTTAACAATTCTTGCTTTTGCATAATCTTCATTTTCCATAAGTCTTTCCCAGACGATTTTGGCAGCTTTTCTTAAATCCGGGTTTTTAATTTCAAAGACGTGTCCGATGTCTGCGGCAATCTCAAAGTATCCTTTTTCCATACATTTTTCGAAGGATTTTGCTGCGATTTCTTTTAATTCTTCATCTTCTGTGTTGACCTTAAATTTTAAAAGGGTATCAAAAGCGACTTCATACATTTCGCTTGCCAGTAAATATTTGAGGTCCTCGCTTGCTCTTTCACCGACTTCGAGTGCTGGAATATTATATTCATCAATAATATACTGTACTCTTTTGAACTCACCTTTTCTTATACAGTTTGAAATACATTCTACTGCGGTTTTTTGCATAGAATCTATCAATTCTGCCGGGCTGTATATCCCCATTAACATGTATGCATCTTTAACGTCTTTGGCGGTTTCAAATTCAGATTCCTTTAAAAGCCAGTTATGATATTCTGTTGCTTGGTCGAGGACTGCCCTTTTCATATCATCCGGGACTCTATCTTCAAATAAGCCAAGCTGTTCCTTTATATTTTTGGCTTCACTATATTTATTTTTTTTCATTAGTATGCCGTGGAGTTCTATTGATTTTTTCAGTATCATATGGACTAAGCCTTTAAGAAAATGGCTGGTGTATTCACTATACAGTATTCTTGTTCCATCAATTGAACTTACCAAGGTTTTACCATCGGCCTTTTTTACACACACATCTAAAAATTCTATAAACACTTCTATAACCAATTTTGCTTCATCGTCTCCAATAAGACCGAATGAATAGTCATTGAAGAAATGAAATTCTGTTTCTATATCGGGGAGTTCCCTAAATATTCCTTTTCTGATTGAATTTTTCAGGGCTTTTGCTGCGGTGAGGAGTGTTTTTCTTTCGGAAGAACCAAACTCTCTGCACAAGAGAGCGGCATCAAAGAATTTTTCTTCTGCGAAAGCATTGTCATAGCCTTTCTGCCAGATTGTTCCTATTTGTTCGTGATTGATATTGTAATCACCTTTCCATTTTACTGCTTTTTGTACATCGCCCTCCAAGATTGCTACTTCTATTCCTTTTACTGCTGCTCTTGATATCTCAAACTCCGGGAGTTTATTTTTCATTCCCCATTCTATAGCTTCCTTGTATTTTGCCTGTGCTATAAGACTTCTGAATTCCAGAAGCACAACATCATCTAACTTTTCTATCGGTAAATCATATTTTTTTGCGAGAGTGATAGCAAACTTGTATTTTTTATCTCTCAACATTCCATCAAAAACAGAATTAGAAATAGAACCGATAATATGAGGTGGTATGAGGTGCTCTCTTTCTATTCTTTTAGCTTCATCGAAATTTCCGTTCAGGAGTTCATTTCTAACTGTTATTAGATATTCCCCCATAGATTCTTCAATTTTGCCTACTTCTTTTTCTGCCATAATTTTTTGTTCGTTTTTTTATTAAATAAAACAGGTTTAAGTATATTTGATTCTCGGATCGATATATTTATATATTATATCGACAATTATATTTAAAAATATATAAATTACAGCAATAAACAATATACATCCCTGTACGAGGGGGTAATCTCTTCTCATTATTGCCGGTATAAGCAGCTGTCCGATTCCGGGCCAGGAGAAGATAACTTCAATGATTATTACGCCGCCGAGAAGTGCTCCGAATTGAAGCCCGATTATTGTAATAACGGGCATTATCGCATTTTTTAAAGCGTATTTCAGAAGAATATTTTTTTTGCTCACTCCGATTGCTTTTGCCGTCCTTATATAATTCTGATTTAATGCTTCGATCATTCCTCCTCTGATAATTCTGGATATGATTGCTGAAAGTGCAAAACCTAATGACAGGGCAGGTAGAATCAGATGTTTGATACTGCCCGAGCCGGATACCGGCAATATTTTCAGGTTTACCGAAAATATTAATATTAGGATTGGTCCCAGCCAAAAGGCGGGCATAGATACACCAATGAGTGAAAAAATCATTCCCAAATCATCGATATACGTATTTCTTTTTGCTGCTGTGATAATCCCTATTGGAAAAGCAATAATTACTGCAATGAACAGACTTGCAGCAGTAAGCAGAAATGTTGCGGGGAGACGCTCTAAGATTACATTTAAAACA
>JAUVVT010000375.1 GCA_030604505.1 bacterium
GCAAATTGTAAATATTCTTAGTAAGAAATAGCTTTATTCAATTATTTAATAATTCTTCTTTAAAAAATGATTAAACAATAATAAAATTTATACTTCCTGAAGTTCCGCATATTATCAAAACCTATACCTAATTCCAAAATAAATGTCCCTTTTATCAGGGTAAAATTTTGTCCAGTCAAAAAATCCTGTATAAATATAATCTCTATCCCACGTGCCGAGTTTGTCATTTCCTTTATCTGCTCCTTCTTCCCACGGAAAATGAAGGGATTTTATATAATAATCAAAATCTGAAATTCCATTGAGATTGAGCTGTTTCCACCCAAGGGGATTTATAATCTGCATAAAAAAATCAATCCCTCTTGTTAAACTCTTCCTGATGTAGAAACTCAATGTTTTTCTATCTTCAATATTAACGTATAGTCTGTTTTTTAGTGGGGCATCGGGATTGACGAGATAATTCCCCCGGTCATCAATACGGAAAAGAATACTTGCACTCCATTCAGACAGTGGTTTTATTCCAAAGATTTCTTTACCCGAACCCCAGTTTGGTGGAGTTCTAAGATTAAGATATAAATTAAAATATGGAAGAGGGTCGATACTAACTTCTTCAACAGAATGAGAGATTGTTCCAATTGCTGGATTTAGGTTTATTTCCTTTATTCCGCTGAATCCATAGGATGATTTCATATAGTTATAATTTGCATGAAAATTGATAAATCTGCCGAAATCTTTGATCAATGATAATTCAATTCCATTTGTATCAACAAAGTTTGTGTTGTTGTATGTTTTCATTGCTTTGTAATAATATCCGTAAATATCCAATTGAGTTATCTGATTGGTAATGTCTTTGTTATACATTGAAATTTGAAATTTAACCCTGTTTTTAATATTATAACTTGCCCCAAATTCATAGGAAACAGTCTTGGGCCATAAAATATCCGGCTGCGGGATAGCACCGTGTGTGTTATCGGAACCGATATATTTTGTGGGAAGAACAGCATACATAAGTCTGGGATCCGGTCTGCTGTAATAATGTCCAAAGTTGAAAAATATTTTCAAATCTTTCATAAAAATTCTTGCAACCCCTATGCGCGTCATTATTCTTAATTTATTCTTAATTTTTCTTGTTCTCATTTTTGCAAAACCCCAAGTCCCTTCCCCTTCTTTATACCCCCACGAAGAAAAACCTAAGTAATTTTCAGAGTTAATATCATCTCTGTTTAAGCTGAATCCATCACAGTTTGGATTATAATAATTGGTTCTTAATCCGATAAAAGCGGTAGTATTTGATGTTTGTATTTTGCCTTGAAAAAACAAATTATATTCTCTTGGGATTGCATTATATTTAATCCAGGCATAAGACTTTTCTTCAATCGGGTCGGTTGGGCTTGATATATTATATTCAGTCCTTTCATTTAAGTTAAATAAATTAATTTCAGCACCCGCAGTGAAGTAGTGATATTCTTTAAAACTGGTGTTTATCCTGCTTTTGAAGGTTAAAATGGTATAATCATTATTCTGTCTTCCTCTTCCTCCGGGATAACCAATGAATCGAAAAAGACCCTGCTGGTCATATCGAGGACCAACCGTACCGGGGTATCCCCATGGAAACTCATTATATTCGAATTCTTTATTAAGTTTTTCATCAACAATGAATTTAACAGGTTCTTTATCGGTACTTCGCATAGGATTTCTGCCGAAATCATATTTTGCTATATTAATGGAATTTTCATACGTGGTCTTTTCAGTTTGTCTTCTGATAACTTTCAGGTTTGCTGTATAATATCTGGAAAAAGATGGATTATATGCTGCTTGTTGGTAAAGATATCCATAGTCAAAAGAATTTGCCGACATTATTTTATCATCACCTGTCATTATGCTTGACGGTATGCCCGGAATTAATCCGTTGTATATTCTTGTGCCCGGTGATATTGCTGCGGTATAATTGAACAGTCCGGAAAATATTATGTCTGTATTGGTATTAATCTTTTTTGTGAGTTTTATAATTGAGCTTAATTCATCTGAATAATTCCTTGACCTTGGGAATGTATACTCGGATTTATTATAGAATTGTGAGAAGTAGAATTTGAGATTTTTTACAGCAGGGACTGGACCTCCGAATCCCGCATCTATCATAACATCCGGTGTGTTACCATAGGACATTGGTCTGTGGCGCCATTTCCACAGCTCAAATGCGTGATTTGCACCTATTTGAAAGTAATCAGCATAATTATCCCATCCGACCCAGGGATACGGGAATTTTCCATCAGGATTATAGTCAGGGTGATAAACCTTATCATAGTTAATCCCTTTCATAGCATCAGGACCGGCAAAAACTTTCCAGTGAGCACTCTCTTCACTGTATGGACTTATACCGTAGTGCTTTACTGAAGCAGGACTTATCCTTGTTTCAAATACTCCCGAATTTTTATTAAAACTCCCGCTTTTCAGGACAATATTAATAAGACCGGACCTTAAATTTCCGTATTCTGTGTTGAATCCGCCGGTTTGTATCTGAATCTCTTGTATATGATTTCTGTTTAACGGTATTGTTGGAATCTGTGTAAGTTCGTTCATTAACGATATTCCGTCAATTTGAACATCGGTTTCATAAATCCCGCCTCCTCTTATTGTATATCCTTTGCCTATGAGTCTGCTGTCATTAATGTATATTGTGCCGGAGGAATAGCCGACAAGTTTATCTATTCTAAATTCCGGAGTTTCATATATTTCTTCTTCACTGATTACTTTTTCGTTAGTTGTAGTGATTTCATCCTGAGTAAAGGATATTTCCGGAGAAAGAATTATTAATATAAAAACAATAATTTTCTTCATTTTAAACAAATCTTTAGTTAAGCTTGAAATCTTTTCAGTTATAAATAACATTAATCATTACAATATAAATTATAAATATATTCAAGTTTAAGAACAAAAATATTATATATCAAGTATTTTGTTTTTAAGAAAATAAATCAGTTTATCAGATTTTTTTATATTTTCTTTTCATTTTTTATAAAAATCCATTTAATGACTTTATTATAAAGATGATGCGGCAAAAAGTCTAAAAAATTTGTTTTTTAATATTTATTCTGAAATGGATTCAATTGTACATTATTAATTTATTTTAAATTCCACATACCTGTAGGGACAACCCTCGGGTTGTCCTTTCATTAAATTTTACTTTTTGCCGCCTCATATATAAAGAGATTGTTGAATAATTATTCTTTGTCATTGCCACGCCCCCCCCCGAATACTACCCGAGAACTCGGGGC
>JAUVVT010000443.1 GCA_030604505.1 bacterium
CAACAAGCTTATCCAATAATTCAAACAGAAAGTCAGGATTATCTATAGTATCCATCAGTGCTGTCTGAACCCCACGCAGGTCACACGCCTCAGCAAATGCTCCTTCGACCCACCCCAAAATCGGCACTGAATTCCCAAGTTCTTTCCGGAATAACTCCACTCCCTTGATACGGTCAAGCATCCGTTCCGACTCCGGAATATCCACTGTTTGAATTTTATTCAGGTCGGAATATTCCTTAAGTAAATGCTCTTTGCAGTAAGGTGTATCGTCATACGGAAATTCTACTTCTGCTCCAAGGTCGTATGCTTCACGAAAGGCATCGGAAATAACGCTTACCATATCATACCCAAATAATTCATATGTTTTCATATCCGACGCCACCAGTTTCCTGTAATCTTTACAATATTCCGAATAGGGCACATTTGCGAGTTTTGCGGCATATCTCATAAATAGAGGAATAACAGGATGTCTATCAACCGGCTTACGAGCCATAACATTATCGACTCTTTCTGTGGAAGTCATTTTGTTCCTCCAGCTTATTATTAAGTTTTAACTAAATCAAAAATGACTGATTATTTCTATTATAAAACACAGCCAACAATAATTCCCTGATGTTTAACCAATAAAAAAATATAACCAATAGATACGCTGAAAGTCAAGAATAAAACTATTATAATGGTGAGATTCGAATGTATAATCAGATTTATTATTATGAATAAAAAAAATTAACACTTGATTTTTGATTATGGTTGCTATATACTATTGAGTAAATTGTAAAATATAGAAAAATCCGGAAGGAAATCAGACAAATTGAATATGAGCGATTCAGAAAGTAAATCATCCAAAAAGGGATTCTCTGTTAAAAATGAAACCTCTATCGGTTATCTGGAAGGCATATTATCAATCATTATAAATACTATACTTTTTGGATTGAAATACTGGGTTGGAATTATATCCGGTTCTGTTGCCATCATTGCAGATGCCTGGCACACATTATCGGATACACTTACCTCAATAGTGGTTATCATTGGTTTTAAAATATCTTCTAAACCGCCGGACAAAAAGCATCCGTATGGTCACGGCAAAGCAGAAATAATATCTTCTGTTATTATAGGAATATTTCTTGCGATCGTCGGTTTTAATTTTTTAGTAGAATCAATTCATCGATTTGCAGATCACCAGGCTGCATCTTATGGAACTTTATCTGTAATAATATTTATTATATCTGTCATATTAAAGGAAGGAATAGCCCGGTTTGCATTTTGGGGCGGTAAAAAGTTTGAATCAAGATCGCTTTTGGCAGATGGCTGGCACCATAGAAGTGATGCCATAGCTTCTTTTTTAATTTTAGTTGGTATCTTTATCGGAAAATATTTCTGGTGGATTGACAGTGTAATGGGAGTAATGGTATCTTTTCTCATATTCCATGCAACATTTAACATTTTGAAAGATTCCATAAGTACATTGATTGGTGAAGAACCTGATGTTAAATTCAAATCCGATATTAATGAAATAGTAACCCGTATCGCATTACAGAACATAAACTTACACCATATGCATATACACTGCTATGGGCTTCATAAAGAACTAACATTTCATATTGAACTGGCGTCCGATATGAAGTTAAAAGAAGCGCATAAAATTGCTGATGAGTTAGAGAAAACAATTAAAACGGAAATGAACATTGATACAACAATACACGTTGAACCGGTTGAGTAAATTGTGAATTTACCAGAAATTTTGTTAAAATAATCAATATAAAAAATAAAAAATGCTTGCTGTTTCATTGATAATGTAATGACAGAACAGTGTTATTTCGTTACAATCTAAATTGTTTAAACTGGTGACCAAGTTCATGAAAAGCCGTGAAATTGTGAAACGAGCAATAGAATTTCAAAAGCCGCCGAGACTGCCCTTCTTTCAAAACCAGATGAAAGACATCCCTGATGATGTTTGCGACTGCCGGGAAATGGATCGGGCAAAAAAGGGATGGTTCTTCGATAATGCCGCAGAGGATGACTGGGGATGCGGTTGGTCAGTCACGGATAAAAAGAATATGGGGCAGGTAGTCTATCATCCACTCGAAGATTGGGCAAAACTGGCAGGTTATCGTCCACCAAATCCAAGAGAAAATTTCTATTTTGAAAGAATAAACAATATCCTGAATGAAGCGGGTGACCGATATGTTGTGGTAACAAGCCATTTCAATCTCATTGAAAGACTACACATGCTTCACGGTTTCTGCAGAACACTCGAAGATTTTTATCTGGAGCCGAAAAAAATTGAAAAGGTTCTGGATATGATACTTGATTTCAAGCTGGAACACTTTAATGAGCTTCACCGCCGTTTTGGAGAACGGGTTGACGGACTTTTTCTTACCGACGACTGGGGAACTCAGAATGGTACATTTATAAGTAAAAAGATGTTTGAACACTTTTTCCTGGAACGCTACAGGAAAATGGTTCAGGCAGTTCACGGTCTCGGCTGGCATTTTATACTCCACTCCTGCGGAAAAATAAATAATTTCATTCCCTATTTTATAGAGTTGGGTATTGATGTGCTTAATATACAACAGCCCCAGACTTACGGTATTGCAGAAATCGG
>JAUVVT010000065.1 GCA_030604505.1 bacterium
AATAATGATGGATTATTAGATATTGCTGTTTCCGGGATGGATTCGGATGATAAAAATCTTCTTCAAATTTATAAGAATACTTCTTCTCCTGGAGGAACAATAGAATTTAGTCTTGATAATCAGCAAACTGAGATATTGTTTTCAGAAAATCAACTACGATACAGCTCACTTGATTGGGGTGATTATAATAAAGATGGTTTGTTGGACCTGGCAGTTTGCGGGATGAATTCTTTGGGTGAAGCAAGTACAATAATTTTCAAAAACCGCGGACGGTTGAGTTATATTTTGGAGAAAGATATTACCCAGATACTGCTTAATATAAATAAGGGACAGATAAGGTGGGCGGATTACGATAATGACGGTGACCTTGATTTAAGTGTTTGTGGATTTAATTCACAGGGGAAAAGAGCGGCAAAGGTTTTTAAAAACAATCCTACCGGAATATTAAGGGAGGATAAGGATAATTCGGAGCTTATTCAGAAATTGTCTTCAAGCTATATGGAGTGGGGCGATGCCGATAACGATGGCGATTTTGACCTTTTACAGTCGGGCTGGTATGAAGGATGGTATGCTTATGTTTCCCTTCTTGAAAACAGGATAGGAGGCAGACTGAGCACAAATATCATTGGAGATTTAACATCAAATCATCCTGAACTTTATTTGGTAGGTCCAGTTGCCTGGGGCGATTATGATAATGATGGTGATTTTGATATTGCAATGATGGGAACTAATGAATTTTCCCAGGCATTAGCCTTTATTTTGAGGAACAATAAAGGGACATTTGAAATTGATGGACAGCAGACCGAATTGGAGGGGCTAAAAAACGGATTTTTGAGATGGTTTGATTATAATAATGATGGAAGACTCGATTTGATAGCCGGGGGCGAAGATGGAAATGGAGTTAGGAAGACCTATATTTATGAAAATGACGAATCGCAGATTGCAACAAGACCTCTTCCACCAAGTGAGCTTAGAACTGCTTTTATTACAAACAACGATGTTGTATTTTCCTGGGAAGAAGGGAGCGATGCTGACTATGAAGACACTCAAATTCTCAGTTATATTTTGAGAGTTGGTCAGACACCCGGCGGAAATGATATTTTTTCCGGAACGATTCCAGTCGGGAATGGGAACGCCGGGAATAAGCTAAGTTATAAATTAAATGTTCCCCTTTCAAGAACTACCTACTATTGGTCGGTGAAGACTGTGGATGCACAGTATCAGGTTTCTGATGAATATACACCCGAAGCGAGTTTTCTTGTGAAAAGATTTGTAAATTCCAATCAGAGTATAACCGACCTGCAGCAATCTGCTCTTTCCTGGGGAGATTATAATAATGACGGTTATCAGGACCTCATTGTTGCCGGTGAAGATATTAACGGAAAAAGCAGAACGGTCTTATTTGATAATCAAAACGGTACATTGACTGAAAATACTGATATTATACTTCCATACGTTAAAAACGGCTGTTTTGCCTGGGGAGATTATGATAATGACGGTGATTTGGACCTTGCGATGTCTGGCAATACCGGTTCTTATAAGAGTTCTTATATTTTCAAGAATGATCCTACGGGCACATTGACATTGGATAATGTTAATTCAAATACTATTGAAAATGTTGATCAATCTTCAATGGACTGGGGAGATTATGATAATGATGGAGATATCGATTTAGCTTTAATGGGAGTTAACGCCGGCGGATTTTATATTACCAAGATTTACCGCAATATAAACGGGGTGTTGATTGAGGATGACACACAAAATCTTGCTGGATATGCAAACGGCAGACTGAACTGGATTGATTATGATAATGACGGTGACCTTGACCTGGCGATAGTAGGAGATAATTTAGATTATGAAAGCGGGAAGATTTACAAAAATGACGGTTCCGGTAATCTAACGGAAGATTCGAATTCAAGTCTGCTTGCTGTTTTTGCAAGTGATATGGCATGGTGTGATTTTGACAGTGACGGTGACCTGGATGCTGTCATTTCAGGACATTCGCTTACTACTGACCAGATTGAGTTAAAGGTAATGATTAATAATCCTGTGGGGAAATTGACTGAAAACGCCACTCTTTCTTCAACACTGAAAAAAGTGAGGGGGGGTTCAATAGTCTGGGGTGATTTTGATAATGATGGTGATGCCGATTTAATAATCTCCGGAAACGATATATATAACCAGCCTGTATTGGAGGCATATAGATATAATAATAACATTTTTGACAGGGATATTTATCCGGTATTTCTTGGAAACGGAGTTCAATTCAGTTCAATATCCCTTATCGATATAGAAAATGATGGAGACCTTGATCTTGTTACTATCGGTGCAGGAGGTGTGAATCTTACTGCGTTTTCTTCGGTTTATGATAATAACGAAGCGGTTGTCAATCCGAACGAAGCTCCTCAACCTCCGACTCGATTAACGTATGAACTTGATGTAGACCAGGTGCTGCTGAACTGGAACAGGGGAACTGACATAGAAGATAACGGTACAGATTCACTTGCATTAACCTATGCCTACAGGATGGGAAATACCCCGGGAGGAAATGAAATAGCATCCGGTAAATTTGAACATGGATTCGGAAAATTGGGATTTGCACGGTCGATTAAAGTCAAAAATCTTAAGAGCGGTATATATCATTGGGGAGTTAAAACAATTGATAACGGATTCAAAGAATCTGAGTGGATTAATGGACAGAGTTTCATTATTGATTTAATTAAAACAGATGTGGTTTCAAAATACCCTGACCAGGATGAAACAGGTGTTTCTATCAGTACAACTATAAAAGCAGTGTTTAATGAAGACATTAGTAGGGAGCAATTTATTTCAGAGAAAAGTTTCAGACTTTATTACGAAGGAACGAGAATAGAAGGAACCATTGATTATAATATTGAAACAAGGGAAGCTTTATTTATTCCTAAAGATAAACTTCGGGGTAATTCTACATATGAAGTTCGTATCACCGGTAATGTTAGTGACATTTTCGGGAACTTGATGGGGGCTGATAAGACATGGACGTTTAAGACTGCCGAGACTGTTCTTGCCGGTGCGGGAGGACTGGTAAAGAACAAGTTTGGAGATGTTCAGTTATATATATCTCCGAATGCCCTTTCAGCAGATGAGGAAGTTCCGATAATTGAATATACACCTGCTGACCTTGACCCTCCGGATGGGGTAACCTTTTCGGGTGTGGCATACAAAATCGGACCTGAAAATAGAAGCGTTTCATTTAGTAAAGCTGCTATTCTTACAATTAAATACAATAAAAGTGCATTGCCTGCCGGGATGGATGAGGACAAGCTTAAAATTTTTGGTGCAAGTACTGCTAATCCTGATGATTTCTTTTATGATGTTCCTATTGGTGGTACATTGAACAAAGCAGAAAGCGAGATTGTTGCTGCTATACCCAAACTCGGTTTGTTTGGGATATTTGAGGATACACGGGATGCATGGCTGCCGGAAGGAATATCACATGTTAGATTTTCGCCAAGAGTGTTTTCTCCTGCCGGTTCGGGTCAGATGACCTTACCTGAAAAAACCGGTATTTCTTTTACACTCGGTGAGCCAATGAATATAACCATTACTGTGTTCTCTCAAAACGGGAGATATGTGAACAAGCTTGCTGACGGTGAAAGCTTTAACAGCGGTGGCCAAGTTGTGTTCTGGGATGGAAAAGATGGAGACGGAAATGTTTGCACCTCGGGCATCTATATTGTAAAGATTGAAGGCGGGGGTTCATCGGTATTAAAAACTGTCGGGATACTAAATAAATAACCTGCTTTCTTGGCTAAAGAAAGTATAACTTCAAATTTGAGAAATATGCGATATCTTAAAATCATATTTATACTTTTTCCTTTGATGGGTTTTACGTATGGGATTGGGAATGCACAGATAATCCAGTTTGTTGAGGTTTCTGCCTCATCAGGCGTGCAAGGGCTGATTGGTTCTCCATATTCGACAAATTGTGCATGGGGAGATTATAATAACGACGGGTACCTTGATGTTTATGTCACGAACTGGGGAACTGCTGTTAGTGATGCAATTAATGAGCTTTATATGAACAATGGCGACGGAACGTTTACTGAAAAGGGGACCGCATCGGGTGTCGGCAGTTCAAACAACGGTATATCCGCTGCCTGGGGTGATTATGATAATGATGGAAATCTCGACCTCTATGTTGTCAATTTTTATGAGCAGGACGAACTTTATCATAATAATGGTAACGGAACGTTTACCGATGTAACCTATCAGTCGGGTATAAATATTATTGCAAGCGGAAATGAGATTGATGCGGTCTGGGGAGATTATAACAATGACGGGTATATAGATTTATATCTGTGCAAATATTATGCTGAAAATGAACTGTACCATAACAATGGGGACGGTACCTTTTCTTTGACAGTAGGTTCGGGAGTCAGAGATGTCAGGGATTCTGAAGGTGCGGTATGGGTTGATTATAATAACGACGGATATATTGACCTATATGTAGTAAATAGAGAACAGGACAACAGGTTTTTTGAGAATAACGGAGATGGGACATTTACTGAAATTTCCGGAACACTTGGCTTAAATAATACTGAAATCGGGAAGAATTGTGTATGGTCTGATTTTGACAATGACGGTGATTTTGACGCGTATGTTGCAAATATAGGAGTAAATAATTTATACGTTAATAATCTAACAAATTTTAGTGATGCAGGTGCCAGCAAGAATGTGAGATATTCTGCTTATGGATGGGAGAGCTGGGATGCTGTGTGGGGAGATTTTGATGGTGATGGAAATGATGACATATTTTCTGTGGGAGGCTCGGAATCAAATTATGAAGCGACTTCGCTTTTTATAAATTCCGGCCAGCTTTATG
Source organism: bacterium (assembly GCA_030604505.1). Taxonomy (GTDB): domain Bacteria; phylum SM23-31; class SM23-31; order JAUVVT01; family JAUVVT01; genus JAUVVT01. The sequence continues at coordinate 4,865 of JAUVVT010000065.1, forward strand.
GCTATGTATTTGGGGATATTACCGGCAATTCGGGAGTTTCCGCAATATCATTGAAAGCCACTTCCTGTTCGGCTGCCGATTACGATAATGACGGAGACCCCGATATATTTATTACAACAAATAACGAAAATGTTTTATATCAAAACCAAAAAACAAGTAATTCTTATGATTTTTTAAAGGTCCGTATAAAAGGTAAAGGCTCTGGATTTACAAATAGATATGGTTTTGGATGCAAGGTGAAAGTTTATGAAAAAAATACTCCATCTATTTTCTGGTATAAAGAAATAAGAAGCGGTTCTGAACCGCCGGAACTTTTATTCGGATTGGAGAAGGGTAAGACTTATACTGTTGAAGTTATTTTTCCGGGTCCTGATAAGAAGAGTATTACCGAAGATGTAACTATTCCAAGAATTCAACCTCTGCTTATTACGGAGCAATAGTATAAAATTTGTTCAAATTTAAAGAAATTATGTTAATTTTTACTAAAGATATTATGGTTAAATTAAAGTTCAGCATACTATTTTTAATAATATTCTTTGTTTTCGAGATGAACTTACATTCTCAGGTCAATACCAGGATGGAAGTTGGGACGCGTCCTCTTGGAATGGGGGGTGCATATATCGGTGTGGCGGATGATGCCAATTCCATTTACTGGAATCCTGCAGGTCTGCCATTCCTTCAGAGACAGGAACTGACCTCGATGTATGCAAATCTTTATGGCGGAGGACTGGGATTAACAAACAGTTATCTGGGATATGTATTTCCACTTTCCGACCGGCAGGGGATTGGTATTGACTGGTTTCACTTTGGGATTGGGGATGACGAACTCGGGTATCGGAGGGATAAATTTAATATATCTTACGGAATGAGACCGATTAGCAAATTTTCTTTTGGTGTGAATCTAAAAATGGTTGATTCGAATTTCACGCTTGATAATAATTCTATCGGGAAGTCAAAGGGGTATGGAGCTGATTTCGGGTTATTGTTTACTCCAATAAGCCGCCTGCGGCTTGGACTGGTCGGTTATGATATTGGAGGGACATCCGTCAGATATGATAATAAAGTTTCTGAGGAAATTCTTAGTCAGCAGTTTAAAATCGGGGTTGCAGCACAGCCGATGGAAAATTGGATTGTTGCCTGTGATATTGGAGACAGACTTCACGTCGGTTCTGAATACTGGCTTTTGAATCAGCTTGCTTTGAGAGCAGGTATCCAGAAGAGCATAAAGAAGGTTGGTGATTATACTCAAGGTATACAGTTATCAGGCGGATTTGGGTTTAAGTATAGGTTTTTTCAGTTAGATTATGCATATCAGAATGATTCGGATCTTCCAAGCACTCATAGATTTTCCCTTTCGTTCTTTTTAAATCCTTCGGTTGTGTCGATTAAGAATGCTGAAATTAAGCCTGCTCCGCTGTTCAGGTCTTTGTATAGGAGATATGAGGAAGATGAATTTGCAGAAATAATCCTAAAAAATGCGAGTCAGAGGGAACTTCCTGTAACTGTTAGTTTAGAGGTTCCCACACTTATGGAACAGCCGGCTCAGGTAAATCTTATACTTCCTCCGCAGTCAACTCAAAGCTATCCTTTGAATGTTACATTTGATCCTAATGTTCTTGCCTCCGAAAAGGCATCTTATGATAATCTTGTCCAGCCCGTTGTGAAAGTTTCATATATTCAGGATAGAAATCCGAAAGAGACAACCTACAATATAAATCCTGTATATGTTTTAGGAAAGGGGAAGATTTCCTGGAGCGTACCTGAAAGGGTAGGCGCTTTTATCACTCCGACAGATGAAACGATTAACACTATTGCCCGGCAAATAGTTCAGGAGTATAACAGCGTTATCAGAGATGAGTTTAATAATTCTAATCTGGGGAGAGCTGTTGTTTTGTTTGATGCTCTTGGAAAATATGGCATTGTTTATCAGGCAGATGTAAAGACACCCTGGTTTAAGATAACGCAGGACAGCACGATATTTGATAATATACAATATCCGAGCGAACTTTTACAGTCAAAGATTGGGGATTGTGATGACTGTATGGTACTTTTCGCATCTCTGCTTGAAAATCTTGGTATTGATACAATTATTCTGGACGTCTCTGCGCCGGGAGCAGGACATATATATATGATGTTTGAAAGCGGTATACCTGTTGGTGAAGCTCCGAGAAACTTTTTATCTGAAGAGGAATATGTTATTTATAAAGACAGAGTATGGATACCTGTTGAGACTACGATGTATGGATTTCCATTTTCTGATGCCTGGAGAAACGGAGCTGCGGAATATCATAAAAGAAAAGCCGAAGGATACATCAGTGAGATAGAAACGGCAGTGGCACTATCAAGCTATAAAGCGGGTATTATTCCTTCTCAGGAGATAAAGATTCCTCCGAAAGAAGTCATCGACGAACTTGTTGAAAGCGACATCAATATAAACAAAGAAAGGTTCAAACAGATGACACAGATTGCGGGAGTGTCCCTTGATAATCCTGATGGTCTTTATGAGGCTGGTGCTACATATCTTAATTTTAATAAGCTTGACGATGCCCTGGATATGCTGTTAAAAGCGGTTGAGCTGAAACCTGATTTTGGTGATGCCCTTAACACAATTGGTGTTATTTATACAAGGAAAAGACAATATGATAATGCTTTTAATTATTTTAACCGTGCTATTGAAGTTGAACCTGATAATCCTCTGTTTCGTATGAATATAGCTATAGCACTTTATTTACAGGGAAAACTTACTGAAGCAATTAATGAATACAATAAAGTATTAGAGACAGATAAAGATTATGAGGGTATTCTCGATTTTCTTGAAAAAAAATGAGGTAAGAAACTTAATTAAAAAAAGGTTGTTTAATTTAGTATAATGCGTTTTTAAAGTTTGGGAATAATTAAACGTTTTTTCGCTTGGGAGGTGAAAGTTATGAAATTTAA
>JAUVVT010000395.1 GCA_030604505.1 bacterium
TATTTTTACCTTCATTTGAATTTTTTTCTTTGATATTTTTGATTATTTTATTACCTTAATTTAAATTTCAATATGTTTCAGCTCTTAAACATAACTTAAAAATACATTTATCCCTCTATATACTGCTCAATAATCTTCAGCAGAATAATATATTTGGATAAAATACTGAAATGAAAGTTTTATTAGTATATCCTAAACATCCTGATACATTCTGGAGTTTTAGCTATGCCCTCCGATTCATCGGCAAAAAGGCATCCTATCCTCCAATGGGTCTATTGACTATTGCTGCCATGCTCCCAAGGGAATGGAAATTAAAGCTTATTGATTTAAATGTTTCCTCATTAAAAAATGAAGATATTTTATGGGCTGATTATGTCTTTATAAGTGCTATGTCAGTACAGGAATCATCAGCCAAAAAGATCATAGCAAGGTGCATAAAACTTAAACGAAAAGTAGTTGCCGGCGGTCCCCTTTTTACTGCTCTGCCTCATCATTTTCCAGAAGTTCAACACCTGGTCTTAAATGAAGCAGAAATTACTCTCCCTCAATTTCTGCAAGACCTGAATCTCGGATGTCCTGAGGCAGTGTATCAAACCTCACAATGGGCTGATATTACTGACTCTCCCGTACCTCTATGGAACCTGATCAATAAAAAGTACTATGCAGCAATGTGCCTACAATACTCGCGTGGATGCCCACATGACTGTGATTTTTGCGACGTCACCGTCCTTTATGGTCGTAAATCCCGCACAAAATCTGTTGATAATATCCTGGAGGAACTGCAGGTTTTATATGAACATAAATGGCGCGGACCCGTATTTTTTGTAGACGATAATTTTATCGGCAACAAAAAGAAAATCAAATATGAATTATTACCCGCAATTGCACAATGGATGAAAAAGAGAAGATATCCATTCGGTTTTTTAACACAGGCAACCATTACACTTGCAAATGATGATGACCTGATGGACTTAATGGTGGAGGCCGGATTTAACACTGTCTTCGTCGGTATCGAAACACCCGACAAGAAGAGCTTAATCGAATGCGGAAAGTACCATAACACAAGGGGCAGCTTGATTGATAATATAAAAAAACTTCATGCATCAGGTTTGCAGGTCCTTGGGGGTTTTATCGTAGGATTCGACAGTGATAAGAAAGACATCTTTGCACGAATGAGTGAGTTTATCAACGAGAGTGGCATAGTTACATCAATGGTGGGGCTGTTAAACGCTCCGCACGGAACAAAGCTATATAAACGATTAATAAAAGAAAACCGTATAATCAAAGAAATGACCGGCAATAATACTGATTTTTCCATTAACTTTCTCCCTAAAATGGACTACAAGGAACTTATTGAAGGATATAAAAAAATACTTAAAGATATTTACAATCCCGAAGCATACTATAACCGCGTGCGGACATTTCTCCGAAATTACCGCACTGCGCACAAAATTAGAATTAATATTTCCATCGCAAACATCCGTGCAATGATAATGTCCACATATAAGTTGGGTATGAAAAAAGGAATCAGGAAACATTATTGGAAACTAATGATTTGGACGCTATTCAGGCGCCCGGCATTAATTCCACACGCAATAACACTCGCAATATACGGTACCCATTTTTCAAAACATTTTCAGATTACTGCATGATGTGAATTATTCATTAATTCCACCTTACTAAAATAATACCATCGATAAATCGAGTTAGAGATTTGAACCGTTCCTATAAAAGTTAAATCGTTTCAGTAGAAATTTGATTTATCAAATTCAAAACTATATAAAAAAAGGGGATAAACATGAATACTCATCTAAAAAAATCAATCATAATTTTGTTTATCGGTTTGTTTATTTTCTGCTCATCAAATTCAAAGGAACAATTAAATTATTTAAATTCCATCAAGAAAATCGATATGCACTTTCATGTCATATCCGATGCACCTTATCTCAGGGAGATTATGGATGAGTTGAACATGAAGTTTTTCACAATCTGCACAAGAGGAACAAATATAGACATAATGAACTTTCAGATAAATACCGCAAAGGAAATCTGTAAAAAATATCCACGCTATTATGCATGGGCTACAACATTCGATTTAACCCGCAGAAATGACCCTGATTGGGCAGATAATGTAAAGAGACATTTAAAAGATAGTTTTGATTACGGAGCATTAGCCGTCAAGGTCTGGAAAGAGATTGGAATGGAAATTAAGAATCTTGACGGGAAATATATTCATTTAGACGATCCGATATTTGAACCGATTTTCAATTATATCGAACAGGAAGGAAAAACATTAATCGCACATATGGGAGAACCTATTCAGGCATGGATGCCTCTTCCTATAGGACCTGATGGAAAACCGACCGGCTATTGGGCTAACAATCCGCAGTGGCATTTCTGGGATAAACCAGATAAACCTTCTTACAATGATATCATGGCAGCAAGAGACCATGTGCTCGCTGATCATCCGAACCTCAGATTTATTGGCTGTCACTTAGGCAGTCTTGAGTTTGATGTTGATGAAATAGCTAAAAGACTCGATAAATATCCTAACTTTGCAGTTGGTATCGATGGAAGAACAAGGTATTTTATGTGGCAGGCAAGGGGAAAAGTTAGAGAATTTATTATAAAGTATCAGGACAGGATTATGTATGGAACCGACCGTTCCGGAGGATTGATAACAAGAGAAGGTAAAGAAACGACTCCCAGAGATATCGAAAGCAGTATAAAATCAATAATGGACAGACATGAACAATTTTTTCAATATTACGCAACAGATGATGAAATGCCATTGGGAAATTATACAGTCAAAGGATTAGCATTACCTGAGGAGGTCTTAAATAAAATTTTTTACGGAAATGCAGTAAGATGGGTACCAGGAGTGAATAATGATTTTTGATTTTTTTGAATAGAGAAATTAAATTTTTTTGAGGTGAAAAATGAAGAAATTTGTCATTCTATTGGCAGTATTTTTTATTTCAAGTTTGTTTTTAGTTCCAAAATCATTATCGCAAAAAAAAGATAACACATTATACTTTACAAAATATCATGAAGACTACGGAAGGAAAAATTCATTAAGGAGAATGGGACCGAATGAAA
>JAUVVT010000253.1 GCA_030604505.1 bacterium
TTTGGCTGATGACAGTGCGGACATTCCATTAATGTTGGGGCACTCGCTTTATAATGAGTTCTTCTTTTTCTGCCTCTGGCTTTTGATTGTTTTCTCTTCGGAAGCGGCAATGTTTTCTCCTTTCAATCTATTTTAGTTTTATTTAAATATCAGAAATTTTTTAGTATATTTGCTATTTTACAATACTGATTTATATGTAAAATTTAATTATCTTATTTCAGACTTTTCAATTTTTGCCATCTGGGGTCTTTCAAATCAGTCTTACATTCACACTTTTTGACATTCAGGTTTTTTCCGCAATTTGGACACAAACCCTTACATTCATCACTGCAAAGCATCTTCACTGGAACAGCCAGTAATATGAACTGCCTTATATCTTCTGATAAATCAACATTTGCTTCACTGGGTTTCAAGTACCTGATTTCATTTTTATTTTCCATTGAGTCAATAAGGGTATCATCTTCCGTATATATTATTTTAGATTCCGAAATTATCTCTTTTTCAAACATTTCAAGGCATCTGTCACAACTGAATTTCCCCATTACATGCGATAGTATTTTAATATAGTAATTTTGCCCTCTTTTATCAACCGTAACTTTTGTTGAAACATAATCACGACATATCTCTTTATCCAAACCTACGGTTTCTAAATCATCCTTTCCATCAAAGAAATGCGTACCGTCTTTTATTTGAGTTAATTTAATAATCATTTCAAATTTTTGTCAGAATAAGTGTGTTTATGACAATACCAACACATAGCTTAAAGATTTTGAAACAAGTTCAGAATGACAGTGATTTAATTAATATTACAGTAACCGTGTCCACCATTTCTTCCAGAAGCTTAGTGATGGGAACTTCCAATGTTCCATTCTTTTACTAAAGCTCTGTTTTTTAAGTTAGAAATTTTACAGTTTCTCTTGCTATTACGAGTTCTTCATTTGTGGGGATAACAAATACTGTAACCGGTGAATCGTTTTTTGTTATAATCCGTGCATCTTTTGAATTTAATTTATTTTTTTCGTCATCAAGAACAATACCCATTTTTTCTAAATCCGATAGAGATAATTTTCTTATCAATGGGGAATTTTCTCCTATTCCACCTGTAAATACAATGGCATCTGCACCTCCTAAAGAGGCGAAATACGAACCTATATATTTTTTAATTCTATATGCAAAAATATCTATTGCTAAAGCAGCATTTTTATTTCCGTTTTCTTTTTCCTGTTCAATGTCGCGCATATCACTGCTGATACCGGATATACCTAAAAGACCACTATGTTTATTTAAGAGTGTATTTCCCTCCTGCATTGTAAGCTCTTCTCTGCTCATAATGTAAAGCACAACTGCCGGGTCAATATCCCCGCATCTGGTGCCCATAAGCAAACCTTCAAGGGGTGTGAATCCCATAGTCGTATCAATAGACTTCCCTTTTTTCACAGCAGTCATACTGCATCCGTTTCCGAGATGACAAGTAATAAGATTCAGTTCATTTATATCCTTTTTTAAAAGTTCGGCAGTTCGCTGTGTGACAAAATAATGTGATGTCCCGTGAAAACCGTATTTTCTGATACCATATTTTTTATATAATGAATATGGGATACCATAAATATATGCAACTTCCGGCATTTGTTGATGAAATGCAGTATCAAAAACAGCAACCTGCGGCACATCAGGAAGGAATTTGATACAGGCATTAATCCCGCGCAGATTGTGAGGATTATGCAAAGGTGCAAACTCAATACACGCCCTTATTTGCTTTATAACATCTTCACTAATTAAAACTGAGCCGGAAAATATTTCTCCACCGTGAACAACGCGGTGACCAATCGCATTTATTTCGCTTTTGTCTTTTATAACACCATGATTTTTGCTTAAAAGTATTGATACAATATATTCTATTCCGACATTATGGTCTAAAATTTCTGCGCTTATCTTTACTTCATCTTTGCCAAACGCTTTATGAGTCAAGACCGCCCCATCCATACCAATTCGATCGATTTTTCCTTTTGCAATCGCCTTTTCCGTTTCGGGTTCGATTAATTGATATTTTATTGTTGAACTGCCGCAGTTTATCACTAATATCTTCATTGACACTCAATCCTTGTCTCTTTATCTCCTACTTTCTTTGAAAAGAAATTTAATAATCAGGAATATTCAAAAAATCCTTTTCCTGCTTTTCTTCCGAGTTTTCCTTCTCTTACAAGTTTTCTCAAGATTGGACAGGGCTTATATTTTCGGTCGCCTAATTCTTTGAATAAAGACTCCATCCACTCCATAACCACATCCAGTCCCATCATATCGGCAAGTGCAAGCGGTCCCATATTTAAATTAAATCCTAATTTCATAGCTGTGTCAATACCTTCTGCTGTGGCAATTCCTTCCATTAAAACGTGCATCGCTTCATTTAACAGGGGAATTATAACCCTTGTTGTTATATATCCCGGATATTCATAAACTTCAACAGCCGTTTTCTCAAGTGTTTCCGCAAACTTTTTAACTTTCAAATATGTATCATCGGAAGTTTTTAATCCTCTGATAAGTTCTACAACCGGTATTTTCGGAACAGGGGATAAAAAATGCATTCCAATAATTCTATCTTCTCTTTTTGTTGCCTTTGCTATTTCAGATATACTTAAAGTTGATGTATTTGTAACAAATATGGTTTCCGGTGGACATATTTTATCCAATTTTTCAAAGAGCTCTCTTTTTAATGATATGTTTTCAATAATTCCTTCTATTACTAAATCAACATTTTCAATTTCATTAAGGTCCTCAGTACCTTCGATTCTCGAAAGAATTGCCTTTTTTTCAGATTCAGTTATTCCCCATCTTTCAATTTCTTTATCTAAAGCTTGGGAAAGTTCATTTAATCCTTCTTTAAGTATCTCTTTACCTTTCTCAACTACAATGACAGAAATACCTTTTTGAGAAACAGTTTGTGCTATGCCCTGTCCCATTGTCCCAAAACCTATAACTGCAATCTTTCGAAAAGCGATGTTATTATATTCTTCCTGATTTATTACCATATTATTTCCTTTTTTGAAAGTACTATAAGAGTTTACATCTCATTCTCAATTAATTCTTTACATGGGAAGAAAAATTTTATTTCTTTTTCGGCATTTTCTTCAGAATCTGAGGCATGAATTATATTATTCTGCTTACTCTCGGCATATTTTTTTCTTATTGTTCCTTCTTCAGCCTCTTCAGGGTCGGTTGCTCCAATAACTTCACGCAATTTATTAACAGCATCTTCTCTTTCCAGAACCATAACAAGAGACCTGCCCGATGTCATAAAATCCATAAGGTTATTAAAAAAACCTCTTTCTTTATGAACAGCATAAAACCCTTCAGCAATCTTTCTATTCATAAACACCATTTTTGCACAAATAATTTCAAATCCTTCTTTTTCAAGATGGCTTATTACATCCCCTATTAATTTTCTACCCGTACCGTCAGGTTTTAATATAGCCAGCGTTCTGTTCATAATATTTTCAATTCCTTTTTTTATAAAAATTATAAAGACCTGCTTTCTTTAATAAGAAAGCAAGTCTTTCACTTTGATGCCGATTTCAGTGGGGCTGTCACAGATCACACTTCCGGCATTTTTGAGTATTTCTATTTTCTCTTTTGCAGTTCCCTTTCCGCCGGAAATTATTGCACCTGCGTGTCCCATTCTTCTTCCGGGGGGCGCAGTCTGTCCAGCAATAAAACTAACCACGGGCTTTGTTATATTATCCTTTATCAATTCAGCAGCTTCATCTTCTGCTGTTCCGCCAATCTCACCAATAAGTATAATAGCATCCGTATCATCGTCTTCCTGAAAGAGTTTCAGTAAATCAGTAAACCTCAAACCAATAACCGGGTCGCCCCCGATACCGATACAGGTCGATTGGCCGATACCAATGTTTGTCAGTTGAAATACTGCTTCGTAGGTTAATGTTCCGCTTCTCGATATAACACCCACAGAGCCCTCTTTATGGATAAATCCGGGCATAATTCCCAATTTACATTTCCCTGGAGATATAATTCCCGGACAATTGGGACCTATCAGTCTTGTATTTTTATTCGTTAAAAATTCAAACACCTTTACCATATCAATAGTCGGAATTCCTTCAGAAATACAGACACCAAGCTCTATACCTGCATCTGCAGCCTCCATAATAGCATCAGCAGCGAATGCAGGAGGAACAAATATTACAGATGCATTTGCATCTGTTTCTTTTACCGCCTGTTCTACTGTATTGAATACCTTAATTCCATCTAAATCTTGACCACCTTTCCCCGGAGTAACACCTGCAACTACATTTGTTCCGTATTCGACCATGCTTCGTGTATGGAATGAACCTTCGCTTCCTGTTATGCCCTGAACAATCACCCTTGAATTATTGTCAATTAATATACTCATAATCAATATTTCCTGTTTTCGTTTTTGGAAGGAGAGGTAACACTTACTTTCTTTGAAAA
>JAUVVT010000011.1 GCA_030604505.1 bacterium
AATCCTTTTCACCAAAACGAAGTATATGCAAATCACATTGTAATATCAATCTTAAAAAAATATTCACATTAATTATATTGTTTTCCAAAGCAATTATATTTATAATGAAAATTATACCCATAATGATAAAATTAAATATCTAAAAGGAGGTTTATTTATGAAAAGGAAAAAAAAATTTTGTTTTTTTGCTTTAACTTTTATATTAATATGTGTTTCAGTAATCTCGATAACAGAAGGCCAGATGAATAAGTCAAAACAGCAAAATTCATCCTGGTATGTAGTTGAACAATACTTTAATGAAACACAAAGAATATTAAAGGAAATAATGAATAGGGAAAGAGAAAATATTGAAAAAGCCTCAGACCTTATGGCAGAATCGATTAAAGAAGGGCGATTGATACATATTTTTGGAACAGGTGGACATAATGTAATGGCAGCTATGGATATTTTTAAAAGAGCAGGTAGTTTAGTACCATTAAACCCTCTCTTTCCACCGGGTTTATCTGTGGCGGATTCCCATCCGGCAACTGAAAGATTACTTGGATATGCAAAGATGGCTCTTATTCATTATAACGTCCAAAAAGGAGATGTTATTCTCATTATAAACTGTAATGGTATTAATTCCGTCACAATTGAATCTGCTTTAGAGTCAAAAAATATGGGATTGACAGTAATCGTTGTTACATCCAGTGAGTTTTCAAGAGGTATACCAAAGGGAACATTATCAAGGCATCCCAGCAATAAAGACCTTTGTGACCTTGGAGATATTTTAATTGATTCACATGTGCCGCTGGGTGATGCTGTGGTAAAAGTTGATAATTTTTACCAGAAAGTATCATCAATATCTACAATGGCAAATACATTTATTGGGCAGACATTAGTGGCGATGACTGTGGATAAACTCGTGAAAATGGGTGTAGAGCCAGAAGTTTGGGCGAGTGCAAACGTTAAAGGTGGCACTGAAAATAACAGAAAATTCAGAGAGAAATATAGAGGGAAAATTTATCATTTAGCTTTTTATTGATATGTCCATTATAATTTCTACTAACATAATTTTTACAAAAGAGGTATTTTATGAAATTCAATATTCAATTTTTTGGAAAAATATTGTTAATTCTTTCAGTTTTATTTGTAATGCCCTTTTGCGTGAAAAAGGAGACATTTATAAAACAATCTGAAGCTGAAGTTATTTTCACCAATAAAAGTTCATTATTAAAAATTAATAAAGATTCCTGGAAGATTAGTTTGTTAAATTCTTCAGGAGAGGAACAATTTATAGAAGCCTCACCGCCTTCTTTCCAGATTGATGAAGAATGGATATCATTAAGAAAAATTGTAGATGTAAAACCCACTAATAACAAGTTAGTTGAGATAAAAGCTGAACTTACTAATGGAACTAAAGCAGCAGTTTTAGTCAATAGTTTGAGCGATTATGCGTTCGGAATAGAAATCCGACTGGATGAAAAAGAGGCTTCTGCAATTCGTGGGTTTAATAAATTGCATCAAAAGGAAGAAGTTTATGGATTTGGTGAAATGTGGAACGGACATGTTGCCCAACGGGGTCAATCTTTTGTTCTGTGGGATCAGACAGGAACACCCGATGAATGCGCTTATATGCCTTATTATGTTACAACAAATAACTATGCTTTCTTTTTAGACTACGGAGGATCGGTCAAAGTGGATGTCGGAAAGACCGATTTGGACCGAATTGTTTACGAGGCTCCGACCTCTGAGTTTTCTATCACACTGGTTTCGGGGAATAAAATATCGGAGGCTGTTAGAAATTTTTTTAGTTTGAACGGAATGCCGACACTTCCACCCCGATGGGCATTTCAGCCATGGTTCTGGATGATTGGCAGAGGTACTACGCTCAAAACGAACTGGGATAAAAACCATCCTAATTATAAAGGAAACGATGTTGTGAAAATGGCAAAACGCTATCGCGAATTAGATATTCCGGTTGGGGTTTGCTGGTTCGAACCACCGTGGCAGACAGCAAGAAATTCGTTTGAAGCAAGGGAATATTTTACTAATGATTTTAAAGCCCTTATTGACGAACTGCACCAGCTCAATTTTAAGGTTCTGGCATGGACTACTCCGTATACTTCTCCATCTTCCCCAAATTGGCAGGAAGGTATTGATAAGGGATATATATTTGGAGAGCCAAAAGATGAAATTACGGCTGATAAAGATCCAGTGGCAGGAGAAAACGGGTATAACTATATCGATTTTACGAATCCGGAAGCGCGAAAATGGTGGCAGGAAGAGATTACTAAAGCGCTCAATGCAGGTTTGGACGGTTTCAAGTTAGACGCCGGCCAGAAGCTACCTGATGACGTTATTCTTCACAACGGCAAACTCGGTAAAGATTTCCATAATGCTTATGCTCTTTATTTTAACCGTACATTTTTTGAAATCCTTTCTGAAAAGTATGGAAATAATTTTTTAATGATTCCCAGAGCAGCCTGGATTGGTTCTGGAAGTTATACAAACTTTAAATGGCCCGGTGACCTTAATTGTACATTCGATGATAACGGATTACCAGCAGCGCTTTATTCGATGCTTTCGCTTAGTTTCTGTGGGCTACCATACCTCGCTACTGATATCGGCGGATACGCTGGAAAAAATCCGGAAGAAAATGTATGGGTCCGCTGGGCACAATTAGGAACATTTATGCCTGGTATGCAGACACTTTATATGCCATGGTGGTATTCGGATAAAGCTTTAAAACACTATCGGTATTTATCCTATCTGCATACAGAACTTATACCATTCTGGATGAGTTTGGCTCACGAATCGCATGAAACTGGCGCCCCTATATGCCGGCCTCTTGTCTGGACTTTTCAGGATGATATTAATTCATGGCGAGTAGATAATGAATATACTTTAGGAGAGTCTTTTCTTATAGCTCCTGTTATAACCCCTGAAAATGAACGTGAAGTTTATATACCTCCGGGAGTCTGGCACGATTTCTGGGATAATTCCAAATCTATTCAAGGACCTGCTGAAATAAATTGGAAAGGTGATCTTTGGCACTTTCCACTCTATATTAAAGCAGGAGCCATTATTCCGATGGAAGTCTCAAGAGATATGACCGTCTTTGGGTGGACTGAATCGGCTGATTATATTACGATAGCTATTTGGCCCTCTATTTCAGAAAAATCACAATTTCGTCTCCATGACAGAGAAGAACCGGTTATATTTGATGTTCAGATGGGAGAAAATGAAGACATATTGTTAAAATGGTCACAATCTGCTGAGGACTATTTGTTTCGAATTCACTGGAAATCAGGTAATAGTATAAAAGAGATTACTGCCGGAAAAGGTGAAAAAAGAATCAGTTTATCAAAAGCCAAGGATTTACTTTCTTTTCGTAAAAGCAAAGAAGATGAATGGTTCTTGGATGAGGTTAATAATAAACTATGGATTCGCAAAAGTACCGATGAATATTCCGGTGAGATTAGAATATATTAGAGAGAAAATGAAGAAGTAAAATTATTGAAATAACCGAAAATTTAAGGAAATAAAAAATGAGAAGAAAGCTTATATCTTTAAGTTTTGTTATTAGTTTTGTGGTTTGTACGGTTTCTTTGTTATTGGGGCAGGAAATTGATAAAAGAGCAGGTGTAACAATTTATAAACCGGATAGATGTTATAATGGATATACCCTTTATAACAGCCGGCAGCGGGAAGAAGCAACTTTAATCGATATGAATGGTTATATCGTCCATCGTTGGTCTTATCCACAGGGATATACATGGCACTATGCTGAACTTTTCCCTAACGGCCACATATTGGCAATCATCAAGGAAGATTATAATAATAAAATTGGCGGTATGCTTCTTGAACTCGACTGGAACAGCAATCTCGTCTGGAGTATGAATATTGCATGTCATCATGATTTTGATAAGCTTGAAAATGGCAATATTATGGTGCTTTGCCGTGAATATGTTGTCAATGACGCAATATATCCCGGTATCTTGAAAAGCGATTGTTATTTGGAAATCACACCTGACAAAGAGATTGTCTGGGAATGGCATGCTGACCAACACGCTTTAGAGTTAGAAAAGTTTGTTGATTTGAAATTCCCGTTACCTAAATCTAAATCGGCTCGTTATCCGACAGATATCTATCCTCCTCGGCCGTATGATTGGGCACACACGAATACTCTTGAAGTTTTGCGTGATAATCCATTGGCAAAAAAAGACCAAAGATTTAAAAAAGGAAATATTATTTTTAGCATGAGGCATACAGATACTATCGGGATAATTGACAGAGAGACCGGCAAAATCGTATGGGCTTGGGGAGGACCAGGTGTGCTGGATAAGCAGCACATTCCAACATTGCTTGAAAATGGAAACATCCTGATTTACGATAATGGATCAAATCGGCGTTATACAAAGATTCTTGAATTAGATCCATTGAGAGAGAAAATTGTGTGGGAATATAAAGCAGATCCACCCGAATCCTTTTTTTCCAATTCTCAGGGCTCAAGCCAGAGACTGCCGAATGGAAATACATTTATTGCCAATTCGAATAATGGAATATTGTTCGAAGTTACTCCTGATGGAGAGGTTGTCTGGGAATATATGAATCCAGATTTATCAGCAAAAGGAAGACGTATGAATATTTATCGTTCGCTAAGGTATTCACCGGAGTTTGTAGAGCCGTTACTGTCAAGCAAATCCCAGCAAAAGTAATTTGGTTAAAAGGAGGGAGATATTTTTTAGATCATTTTCTTTAATTTATGTTTTCATTAAAGTAATATTTTCATTTCATGGGCTTAATTGGTATTCTCAATTCAAATTTCTTATTGTTTATTCTTAAAATATTAAGATAACTATAAAATGAAATTACACTTTTTAATTTACATTTCAAATTTAAAACAGTCTATTAGGAAAATATAAATGATTAAAGTTACAATAATTGGGGCTGGGAGTGTTATTTTTGCCCAGTCAATTATAACAGACATATTGCTGTGTCCTGAACTTGGTGATACTGAGATTTCACTTTATGATATAG
Source organism: bacterium (assembly GCA_030604505.1). GTDB lineage: Bacteria > SM23-31 > SM23-31 > JAUVVT01 > JAUVVT01 > JAUVVT01. The sequence continues at coordinate 5,023 of JAUVVT010000011.1, forward strand.
ACAAAGATAGATTAGAGGTTGCTGAAAAGATAGCTAAAAAGATAATAAAGAAGCTAAAATTGCCTGCGAAAGTAAGTTCTTCAATCAATTTAATTAAAGCCCTCGATGGTTCAGATTATGTTTTCTGCATGATCCAGGTCGGTGGATATGAGTCAACCCTTATAGATTTTGATATACCGGAGAAATATGGATTAAAGCAGACTATTGGAGATACCCTTGGAATTGGGGGCATCTTTCGTGCATTAAGGACAATTCCAGTTTTATTAGATTTATGCAAAGATATGGAAAATGTTTGTCCGAATGCATTATTGATTAATTATACTAATCCTATTTCCATGAATCTATGGTCTATTTACCAGTCTTCGAAAATAAAATGTGTAGGCCTTTGCCATAGTGTTCCTAATACATCTATGACCCTTGCTAATTATATCAATGCTGATTATGAAGAAATAACCTTCAGTGCAGCGGGAATTAATCATATGGCATGGTTTATCGAGTTCAAAAAAAATGGTTTAGATGCATATCCTGAACTTTTTGCTGCTTCTGAGAGAAAAGAAATTTACGAAAAAGATCCCGTTCGTTTTGAGATTATGAGGAGGTTTGGATACTTTGTTTCAGAATCTTCTGAGCATATGGCTGAATATGTTCCTTATTTTATGAAGGATGAAAATTTAATAAGAGAGTTTAAAATACCTATCAGAGAATATCTTAAAAGGAGTAAGGATATAATTGATATATTTGAGAGACAAAAAGCATTTGCTGAGAGTAGCGAGGAGCCTCAAATAAAGAAAAGCGATGAATATGGTGCGAATGTTATTAATTCAATAGAGACAGGTGAAGTTCAGGAGATATATGGAAATGTGAAGAACAATGGATTAATCACGAATCTTCCTGATGAATCGTGTGTAGTAGTGCCGTGTTTAGTTGATAAAAATGGATTGCAGCCTTGCGATGTTGGTGAATTACCACCACAGCTTGCGGCTTTGAACAGGAATGTCATAAATGTACAGGAACTGACAGTGAAAGCGACGCTCGAAAAGGATAAAAAGTATATTTATTATGCAGCAATGCTTGATCCCCTGACAAGTTCAATACTTTCAATGAGCAAAATATACAGTATGGTGGATGAAATGATTAAAACGCACAAGGAATTTTTACCACATTTTCAATAACAAGTCTCAATTATTCGGTAAAACTTTTCTATTCCTTCATACTATGGCACTCCACAATCCTTAATCACCTGTTTCCTAAAAAAATAGTATATCATAAAAAATTTCAAACTATGATAAGAAATATTCCAACTCACAGGAGTAAAATATGGAAAATAAATCCCACTCATTAAAAAGAAGAAACTTTTTAAAGAGAACTCTTCAAGGGACAGGATTAGCGATTTTAGGATCAAATAAATCCATGGATTCTATTTCCGGGATAATGAGAACGAAGAGTCTTTCATATCCGAATATACTCCATATTATGCCGGATCAGCATACATGGGGAACAATTGCGGGGCGTTCGGAATGCAGGACGCCAAATATTAACAAGCTTGCGGAAGAAGGTATACTTTTTAATCGCTCATATACGCCTTGTTCAGTGTGCTGTCCTGCGCGTGCTATGTTGATTACCGGCTCTTATCAATGGCATAATGGTGTTTTTAATCAGGTACATTCTGCACCATCAGTTAGCAGAGATATGTATCATGATGTTGTTACATATTCACAAAGGATTAAAGAAGCAGGGTATCAACTTGGCTATGTTGGGAAATGGCATGCGAGTCATAAACGAACTCCCCTGGATTTTGGATTTGACGAAATCGGTGCACCGGTTTCTTATAATAAAAAATTGCTTGTAGGGCTTGATATAAAAGATGAGAGAAAGAAACTACCGTCAGGAAAGAAAACTAAAAAACTTGTTCGTCAGTTTCCTTGGCCCGGAGGGGAATCAATTGCTATGTGGGGATACGATGAAAGTGAGGAAGAAGAAACGGATACATGGGGAATAGCAGAAACCGGAATAAAAATGTTGCAACGTTTTTCAAAAGGGGAAAAACCGTGGCATATTGAGATACATCTTCATGCTCCTCACAATCCATATATGCCCTTAAAAAAATATCGTAATAGATACGATGCTTCTGCTATTAAAGTTCCGGAAAGTTTTTATGATACATTTGAGAATAAACCTGGTATGCATCGTCTTGAATCAGAGACCTGGGGCAAAGTAACTGAAAAAGATTATCAGGAAGGGCGTGCATTCTATTATGCTTACTGTGAACAATTGGATGTTCAGATAGGGAGGATTTTGGATGCCCTTAATGAAACAGGACAATCTCAAAACACGATAGTCGTTTTTACATCAGACCACGGAGATATGGTCGGTTCGCACCGGATGTGGATAAAAGGATGGATCCCGTATGAAGAAGCCTATCGTATTCCAATGGTCATCCGATGGCCCAAAAGAATTAAACCAGGCTCAGTATCTAACCATTTAGTTCAGCTTCACGACCTTGCCTATACTTATATAGACGCACTTGGTTTAAAAGAACTTCCATTTAATGATGGAAGGTCACTCATTCCATTATTTGAAGATCCTAAAAGGAGCGACTGGAGAGATGATATATTATGTGCATTTTACGGAGCGGAATTTTTATATACACAGCGGATTGTCATCACTCAGCGATATAAATATGTTTTCAATGGTTTTGATTATGATGAACTTTATGACCTATTTGATGACCCACAGGAAATCCATAATAGAATTAAAGATCCTGATTATAAGAAGATTGTGGATGATATGAGAGCGAGACTTTATGAATTAATGAATCAGTTTGAAGACCCATATAGAGCTGGAAAGTATGGTGCTAAAAGATATCTGCCAATTGGGAAAAAATTATGAAAATTTATAATTAAAATATTTTCAATCTTAAAATAAAAGGAGAAGATATGCATAGTCGTATTATAATATTCATTGTGACATTATTTTTATTAACAGGGAATATTTTTACTGCGTATCCAATCACCTTTAAATTATTTTCTCAAACAGAAAAAAGTATTAAAAATTTGGAATCGGTTGAACGTGACCAAAAAGCAGTTATCCTAAACACCAGACTCAACAGCGGAGAACGGATTCCACTCAGGATTGATGTTCTCACAGACTACATAGTCAGAGTTCGGGTAAGTCTTGATGGTAAATTTGGGATAACCCTTCCTGAGAAAGACGGCTTTCTAAAAAAGGAATGGGAAGGAGCTGATTTTGAGCTTAAAGAAGAGGAAAACTTTCTGAAAATTGAGGCTAAAGGATTTACAATTAAGATTAATAGAGACCCATTTAAGATTTCATTTTATCAAGGTAATAATCTTATGACTGGAATGATTCCCCAGAACGGCATTAAATTTAACGATGAACAGGCAATTTTAAGTATGACTTCACCATTAAATGAATGTTTCCTGGGATTCGCCGATCAGGGTTCAGGATGGAGACCCTCCTTTCCACCAGACAGGGCTCCACTAAATCATCGGGGGAAGTCCTTACTTATGACAGGACTTTCCAGTGGACGACAATATTATACTCCTTTTTTCATGAGTTCCCGAGGTTACGGATTTTTCCTTAATACTCTGGTTAAATCTTTCTGGGATATGGCTAAAACCAATAAAGACAGATATTCAGTTGAGATAGACGAAACACGTCTCGATCTATATTTAATCGCTGGTCCCTCTTTTCAGGATATACTCAAACGTTATACGGAGCTTGTCGGTCGACCGCCGTTGCTGCCCAAGTGGAAGTTAGGTGGGCGAACAGGTGCCAAGGAATTCGGAATCGAGGTAGATGGTAAGATACCCTCATCAGGTTGGAACGTCCGGTGGTTGAACCAGAAAGAGATTGAAAATACCGCACGAAGAATCCGTGCCCAGCACATCCCTTGTGATAATTTTCTATTTGGCAGTGCCTGGCAAACTATTCGTAATTCTTTTGACTGGGTTGCAGAAATACCCGAGCCTGCGAGGATGATGTCGCTTCTCAATCGACTTAACTTTAAGGTCGAGCTTTGGCAGCGAGCGACTATAGTTCAGGGGGATTATTCTTTATACAAGGAAGCGGAGCAGAGAGGCTATCTGGTTGAGGGTCCCGACGGTAAGCCGTTCGTATGTCCAGAAAAATACGGCGGTCCGAGTGCTATGGTGGATTTCACCAATCCTGAGGCAGTCAGGTGGTGGAAGGAGAAGGTTGCCAGATTGGTTGCTCTCGGAGCAAGTGCTTTCTTTCTTGACTCTGCCAGCTCAAGTTTCATTGAGGCATATCCTGAAGCGCTGGAATTAAGATTCTTTAACGGTATGACAGGGAAAGATTTAGAAAATTACTATGGACCACTTTACCTGAAAACTGTTTGGGATGCTCTAAAGGAATCGCTCAATGGCAGACGGGCAGTGGTGAGCTGCCGCCATCAGGCTTACTTTGCTGCCGGACGATTTCCGTATATGGAACTGGGAGACTGCGGTCATCAGGGCTTTCGTGAATACTTAATTCGCTCCGCAGTGAACAATGGTCTCAGCGGTGTCCCTTTCTGGAATGGAGGAGACTTTGGTTCTTTTGGGCTTCCTATTATTGATATTGAGGATAAAATTAGGCTGATGCCATACACTTATACCTACTGGCGTATTGCCCATGAGACTGGTTTACCAATCGTGAGAGCTATGGCACTCGAGTTTCAGGACGATACAGAATCTTACAAGGCTGATACTCAGTTCCTCTATGGAAGGGAGTTCTTGGTTGCTCCGGTTTTAAATGAAGAGGAATGGCGTAAAGTGTATATTCCCGAAGGGGAGTGGGTGGATTATTGGAGTAAGGAAAAGCATTTGGGACCTGGATGGAAATATATCGATACGGGAAGAAACTTAAAAAAGCAGACTGATATTATTGGATTTACATGGATTCCGATTTCGCGGGGGGCGGTGCCGATTCTTGTTCGGGGTGGAGCGATAATACCGATTGGGCCAATGATGGAATATGTCGGGGAAAAACCGACCGATTTGTTAATCCTTGATATATATCCCAATGGAGAATCAAACTTTACATTGTACGAAGATGATGGTGAGACTTACGCTTATGAATCAGGAGAATATGCTACAACTGAATTCAAATGCCGTGAAGATTCGCGAGGAGTTGAATTTGAAATCGGTCAAACCAAGGGTAACTACAAAGGCAAACCAGAAGAAAGAGCATATATTTTACAAGTTCACGGAACAATGAAACCGGAATCGGTCATGTTAGGCTCCCAAAAGCTGCTTCAATGCATGGATGAAAAGGAGTTGCAGTCGCAAAAAATGGGCTGGTTGTATAAAAAAGGAAATAGACAAACAGGTGGGCGTACTGTCTTTGTAAAACTGCCGGAAGTCAAAGCCAATCAGAGTTTGAGAATTCGCCTTGAGGGAGCTTTCCCAATAAGATATTATCGATAAGAGAGATTTTTTTAGCACATTGTATCTGATAGCCATCCTTTTTAACGTATAATTAAGAAAAATATTTTTGTTTATAATAATATGATTTTTGTAAAAATACTAATATTAAGAGTTGTTAAATCTATTAAAAGGAGTAAAATGAAAAGAAATTTATTAAATTCAGCAATCGTTATATTCATTACCAGCATACTATGTTTTTTACTGCAAACGACAACATACGGTTTAAAACCATACAATTTACCTGTTTATGATGTCAAGGAGTTCGGAGCAGTTGGAGATGGTGTAACTATAAACACAGATGCTATTCGAAAGGCAATAGATAAAGCCGCTCAGGATGGCGGGGGAGTAGTTTATTTCCCCCCGGGAATTTATGTAACGGGTACAATCCTAATTGGTAACAACGTAACACTTTATCTGGAAGCAGGTGCAACAATCTCGGGCAGTGTACACAAGGAAGACTATGAATATGGATGTCTTATTTATTCTGAAAATGCAGTGAATATAGCTATACGCGGTCGAGGGACTATTGACGGCAACGGGGAATCATTCTGGAAGCGTGAGAAAGGTCGTTGGGTTACAGGAGATTGGCGCCCCAATAGAATAATGAAATTCGTTAAGTGCGACAACCTGTTGCTGGAGGACATTACTATACAGAATAGTCCTGCGTGGACAGTCCATCCAGTCGACTGCAATCGTGTAACTATACGCGGCATTTCAATACTAAACGGTATATATGAGGACGATGGGCCTAATACAGACGGCATTAATCCCGACGGCTGTACAAATGTCCATATTTCCGATTGCTATCTTCAGTGTGGAGATAATGCAATAACCTTTAAAATTACAGACCGCCCCAACGGAAACCGCATCTGCCGTGATATCACAGTAACAAATTGTATTATAATTTCGGATAGAATCGCGATCAAACTGGGCTCTGAAACTCATGGTGAATTTCGCAATATAACTGTCTCCAACTGCACAATTATTGACGGTGCAGGAGGTATTGGTATACAGATGCGTGATGGCGGACTCCTTGATGGATTTCTGGTTAATAATGTATCAATGACACTGAAAGATGGTGGGCAGCCAATTTACATCTGGTCTCACAGACGCACTGATGAAACACCTTTCGGAACGGTTAGAAATGTTATAATTTCTAATATAACTGCAGTAGGCGACGGATGTATTTTTCTGACCGGTCCCAGGGAAAAATATATGGAAGGAATAACGCTGGAAAATATTACTTTATTTATGAGTGGTGGACGTGAAAAGGAATGGAATGATGATCCTCCTTATCCATTTCCTGTTTTTGGACCACAAAACTCGCCGTATAGTATTTTCTGCCGGTACGTGAGTGACCTCAAAATCAGAAATGTTCAAATTACCTGGAATTCACCAGAGAAAAAAGATTGGGGAAGTGCAATACGGTGTTTTCATGTTAACGAACTTGAAATTGACGGTTTTATCGGACGACAGTCGTTAAACTCAAATGCTCCTGCTATCTGGCTGAAAGATGTCAAAGGAGCTTTTATACGTAATTGCCGTGCTCCCAAAGAGACGAATAATTTCCTTAAGGTTGATGAAGGAACAGAACATGTTACTCTTATGGGAAACGATTTTAGCCAAGCAAAAAAAATGTTTACTGTAGAATCCGGTATAGATTTAAATGAAATATTTGAAATGGGTAATCGTAAGCCAAACAGTTATTTGAAAAATAAATAATTCAGGAGATAGTATCATGAATAGAAAATATTTTATCTTCATTACATTTTTTGCAACATTATTTGGAATAAGCAATGTTCTATACTCACAACATACACAAAAAGAGATAGAAGAAGCCTTAAAACGAGAGAAGCCTCCTTTTAAATTAGATGAAAATACAAAAATAATTCCTGACATTGTTTTTGGAAAGGGTGGAAAAAAAGAATTAAAATTGGATTTATATCTTCCTAAAAAAGGGACTCCCCCATATCCGGCAATAGTCTTTATACATGGTGGTGGATGGAGTCGGGGATATAAGCAAAAATATAGAAGACAGGCATCATATTTCGCTGATAAAGGAATAGTCTGCGCATGTATTACATATCGATTATCCGGTGAAGCAAAATTTCCCGCTGCGATTGAAGATTGTAAGTGCGGCGTAAGATGGGTGAGGGCTAATGCAGAGAAATATGAGATTGATGAAAATAAAATTGCTGTTGTTGGAGGGTCAGCCGGAGGACATTTAGCCGGGCTGGTTGGTACTTCTGGAGGAGTAAAAGAATTAGAAGGAAGCGGCGGAAATAATAATTATTCAAGCTGTGTTAATCTTGTTATCGCTTTCTTTGGGGCTTTTGATATGGCTGATATGGTTAAGTTTTCCACAGAGAGAGGAGCTAAAGCAGTAGAAAATTTTATTGGAGGAACATTAGAGGAACTCCCGGAAAATTATAAAACGGCTTCCCCTGTTACTTATATTGATAATTCTGACCCTCCCGTTCTGCTTTTCCACGGCACTGAGGATAAAACAGTTCCATACGAGCAATCAGTCAAGTTTAAAAAACTATTAGAAAAAGCCGGAGTTCCGGTTGAACTTGCTACTGCTGAAGGAGCCGGACACGGACATATAAATGGACCTCCTCATTATGAACCTACAATAAAGCAAATGGAAATATTTATTAATAAATATTTTAGATAAAATTAAAATAAAGATACCCTGCAAAATATTAATATAGTTTATCTAATAGAACCAACAGTAAGAAGGAGCAAAAAATGAAAAAAGATTCAGTAATTTTTACATCATTAATTACCTTATCGCTACTTTTTTCATTAAGGTTTTATTCCGCTGCCAATGGTTTTGCAATTCAAGCTGATAAAAATCCTTATGCAGTAGCCACATTCGAATGTCTTGGGATTTACTATA
>JAUVVT010000286.1 GCA_030604505.1 bacterium
GAACAACTTCTACCTCACCCACCTTAAATCCCTCAAAGTTCGCAAGTACCGGTATATACCTATGAAGTTCACCATAAACATGTATATTCTTCACCACAGCCTTCCTGAAGCATTTGAGACCACAGTTAAAATCGTGAATCTTTATTCTTGTCAATACCGAAATAACATAATTAAAAATCTTTGAAGGAATCGTTTTACTTATTGGGTCCTTCCTGTTCTTTTTCCAGCCCGAAACTACATCATATCCCTCGTTCAATTTCGAGATAAGTTTAGGAATTTCACGAGGATCATCCTGCAAATCCGCATCGATTGTAATAACAATATCCCCATTTGCTTCAGAAAATCCAAGACTAAGTGCAGCCGATTTACCATAATTTTTCTGAAATTTAAATATCTTTACCTTATCATCATTTTCTTTTAGAGATTTAATAATATCATAAGAATTATCCATTGAACCGTCGTCTATAAAAATTACCTCATATTCCCGGCTGAGCTTGGACAAAACCTCCGTAAGTCTTCCATATAATTCACGTAATGATTCGGCTTCATTTAAAAAGGGAACTATTACACTGTAATCAATCTTTTTTATATTTTCTTGCATTTTGATTTTATTAAAAATTATTTATTATGATGAAACTGGTTTTTAAAATACTCAACTGTTTTCTTGAGACCTTCTTCTAAAGAAACCACCGGTTCCCATTTAAGAAATTCCTTAGCACGTGATATATCAGGCTGTCGGACATGCGGGTCATCAATCGGAAGTTCCTTATGAACAATTTCACATTTTACATTCATTATTTTCATCACAAGCTTTGCAAAATCGAGGATTGTCATTTCATTCTGATTCCCAAGATTTGAAAGCCGGACTTTATCGTTCTGAATTAACCTGTATATACCTTCTACAAGGTCAGATATATAACAAAAACTTCTTGTCTGATTTCCATTTCCATAAACAGTAATCGGTTCTCTGCGCAATACCTGATTTATAAAAGTAGGAACAACCCTTCCATCATCATGTTTCATTCTTGGACCAAAAGTATTGAATATCCTTGCAATCCTGATATCAACATTATGATATCTATGATACGCATACGTTATTGCTTCAGCAAATCTTTTCGCCTCATCATAAACACCCCTTGGACCAATGGGATTTACATTTCCCCAGTAATCCTCACCTTGAGGATGAACCAAAGGATCACCGTAAACCTCCGACGTCGAAGCAATCAAGAAAGACGCCTTTTTTGCTCTTGCCAAGCCGAGCGCTTTATGAGTGCCCAGCGCACCAACCTTCAGGGTTTGGATCGGATATTCAAGATAATCATTCGGACTCGCCGGCGATGCTAAATGAAGTATCCAATCCAAGGGACCATCGACAAATATATAATTAGTTACATCATACTGTATAAAATTAAAATTCTTTTCCCCCAACAAATGTGCAATATTCTCCATTCTTCCGGTTAGAAGATTATCCATACAAATAACTGCGTTACCCTTGTCAACAAAATAGTCGCACAAATGGGAACCTATAAATCCTGCTCCACCTGTGATTAATACCCTCATAATAATACTCTCAAATATATCTATGTTTATTATATTATTTCACATTGAATTATAATATATATTTTTGTAATATAATAATTTAAATCATTTTAATCAATTTATTTCTGCTTATTATTTTTATAAATACTCTAAATATAGCAATTTTTTAGAGGAAGCAAATAAACTAACAGGTATTTATTATTTACAAAATAATCTCATCGACATCTTCAGGTATATTTATATAAAACTTTGAAGGATTAATCTTATCATTTATTTTGAGTTTTTTATAAATCAGGGTAATTTGTTGTTCATCCGGTATAATATATTTTACAACCTTCGGTATGAAGAAATTTTGAATCCTTCTATATTCTTCAAACCTTTTTTCTAAAACAACCTGCTCTTTTTTATCAATCTTTAGATATTTCTTTATCTGCCATATCTTTCGGTCTATAAAATATGCTTCAAACCCATCATCTGTTTTTATTCTCAATATATATTCATTACCTCTTTCCAATATCTTAATACTATTGTTGGAATTAATGATGTTTAAATTTAGTTTGGCCCCGAATAACTCCATTATTTCAACAAATTCTAATCTTGTTCTTGTCAGCTTTTTAAAGTTTTCATCACTATATTCACCTTCATACTTTACTTTATCCCTAATATTATAATATTTTAACTCATCTTTATTTACAAAAATATACGCAACATCGACCCCAAAAGGCCCTTCAAGTTTAATAAATACCGAGTCTGGGAAATTTATGCATATTTCCGCATTGACCTTTTCAAAACTTTCAGTCGTTGCAAAATGGATAATTCCCGTTCCTGTTAATGTTTTCAGTTCCCCGGAGACTTTTGATACTTCCTTATTAAATTCTTCAATTGTAAATTCCCTGTTTCTAAAATCAATTTCTTTAACACTTGTAGCACAGCTTAACAAAAAAAACAAAGAAATAAAAACAATATTTATTCTAATTTTCATCTTTTTAATAAAAAAAAGGGAATTAGATTCCCCTTTATCGGTTTATGATATAAATTCTTCATTAGTTTGGGAACAGACAGGATTGAGATATTCAGAATCAAAGAGTTTAACCTTTAATATTCTTCTATTTTTCTTAATAATTCTTTATTTCCTTTATCGACTTCCAGAGCCTTTCTCCAGTGATGCTTGGCATTATAAATATCACCAAGTTTTAAATAAACATCCCCAAGATGCTCTAATATTACAGGGTGGGGTTCTGATTCTTGACTGGTTATACCGGCTGCCTCTTTCAAATATTTTAATGCATTCTCATATTGATTAAGTTTATAATAAATCCACCCAAGGGTATCGAGATACGAACCATTTCTGGGTTTCTTTTTAACCGCCTTCTTGGACATTTCAAGAGCCTTATATAATTTTTCTCCCCTCTCTGAAAGAATATAACTGAAATTATTCAAAGCAAGGTCATATTCAGGATCAATTTTAAATATCTCCTCATAAATCTTTTCCGTTTTATAAAAATCCCCGATATTATTAACAATATCCGCTTTCAAATTCAAAAACCTTAACTCTTTCGGTTTCATTTCGATACTGTTGTTTATATATCTTAAAGCTTTGTCATAATTTTTCAGACGATAATATGATAAAGCAAGTCTAAAATGTGTTTCTGTTACCGATGAATCCAAACCAAGTGCCCTTAAAAAGTTATTTACCGCTTCCGTATAGTTATTCTCATTATATTTTATCTCCCCCAATCTGAAATAAATCCAATATACATCACGACCTTCTTCTTTTAATATATTAAATAGAGATTCAGCTTCCTTATCTCTTCTATTAATATAAAAAGCATCAGCTATCCTTATTCTTGATTCAAGATTAAGATTATATGTCATAAATAATGCCTTCGCCTTCTCCAGTTTATTCATATCTATGTATATATCACACAAAGCATCCTTTATATAATCTGCATCCTTATTTATATTTATTCCATCTTCATATAATTCAACAACCCTGCTCGTGTCATTTTTCGCAAGATATAATATACCTAATCCATAATACAGCTTATCATTTTTTTTAAAATCCTTAATAAAAGTCTCAAAAACTGAAATTCCTATTTCTATTTTATTTGTTCGTATAAAAGACCTTGCAATATATCTATATATATCATAGCCAACAGACGGATTAACTAAAAATGAAGAACTGTTTTGTACCGCCTTATCGATTTTATTATTCTTCAAATATACATCTGACAAAAGTAATTTAGTAATAGACGAATTGGGATTAATTCGAATCATCTTCTCAAGCAGCCTCTCCGCTTTTTGATATTCCCTTTTAGGCAAGTAAAGTTTTCTGAGCAATGTTGTATTTACTTCATAATCATTCGGATTCAATTCTAAATATTTTTCATACATTAACATAGACCGTTCATCCATCCGCAAATAATAATAATCCTCTGCCATAGACAGATAAAAAATAGGTACACTGGAATCAAGCTTTGCTGCATCCTGATATTCCAAAATTGCCCTTGCATAGTCCTTTTTTAAATCATATATTATACCCTCCGAAAAATGCTTCATTGCTCTTGAATTAAATGAAATATTTTCATCGGCATACAATATCCCTGATATTTTATATTCCTGCAGAAAAC
>JAUVVT010000143.1 GCA_030604505.1 bacterium
AAATAAGAGATGTTTTTACCGTTAAAGCAAGCATTTTTTGATTTGTAGAGTTGTCTTTTTGAAATAAATGAAATTATTCTGAAATAAATAAAAAGGAGGACTAATTATGCCGGAGGATTTTGAAGCTGATGAAATGATGGACGAAAGCCCAGCAAAACCAGTTGCAAAGAAGGGCAAATCGAAACTTTTAATTATTGGTGTTCCGGTAGTATTGATCCAACTTGTTGCGGCATATTTTATAGTAATGTACTTTTTTAAAGGGGATATGCCAGAGACGAAAAAAGAGGCGGTAGTTGAAGAGGTGAAAAAAGAAAAGGAAGAATTTGGAGCTCCTTATTTGTTAGAAGACCTTACTATAAATATTCCTTCTGAAGGAAGGAGAAGCAGATATTTTGTCACTGATATAGGTTTTGAATGTGAGAGTGAAGCCGTAGCGGCGGAGATGGGAGAACGGGAAATGCAGATAAAGGATATCATTATTGGAACCATAATGACAAAAAAGGTTGAACAACTTTTAAGTAGTAAATTTGTAAACGATACGCTCAAATTAGAATTGCGGAATAAGGTGAATGATGTGTTAATGGAAGGGGTTGTTAAGAGCGTATATTTAAGTGAAAGGATAATACAATAAAGGAATAAAAAAATGGCAGAAATTTTATCCCAAAAAGAAATTGATGCCTTACTTTCGACAGTTTCTTCCGATGAAAAAGGGGGAGAAGCCGCTGTTGCTGAGGAAGGTGAAGAGGCGGAAGGAGCTGTGGGAGAAAAGCTGGCAAATGTATATGATTTTAAACATCCAAACAGAGTTTCTAAAGACCAGTTAAGAACGCTTCAATCTATTCATGAAGCATTTGCAAAAACTTTTAATGCTTATCTTGCTGTCAGGCTCAGGACGATAGTTGACATAAATCTTATATCTGTTGACCAGCTGCAGTATTCTGAGTTTATTCTTTCAATATCAGACCCGAGCTGTATCTATATTTTCCGTGTTGAAGAACTTAACGGAGTAGGAATACTTGAGGTCAGCCCTCAACTTGTACTTTTTATTGTAGACAGACTTTTTGGCGGAAAAGGCGCTTCTGTGGAAGAGTCGAGGGTCATTACCAACATAGAACAAACTGTGATGAAAAAGATTATCGAAAAAGCGATGGAAAACCTTGCTACTTCCTGGCAACAGGTAACCCCTCTTACGTTTATATTAGAAGGATTTGAAAGCAATCCCGATGTTGTTCAGATTGCGCCTCCAGGAGAAACCGTGATTACTGTTTCACTTGAAATTAAAATTCAGGAAACATCCAGTTTGATGAATATATGTTTTCCATATCTTACACTTGAGGATATTATATCCAAGTTAAATATACAGCATTTCGTTTCAATGACAAAAAAAGATGTATCAGAAAGAGAAACAGAAATTATAGATGAAAGATTGAGATTATCTGCGCTTCCAATTGTTTCGATTCTGGGGAAAACTTCTATAACTATCAAAGACTTAATCGAGTTAAAAACTGGAGATGTTATTAGATTAGATAGAAGAGTTGAAGACCTCTTGGAGATAGATATTGGTGGGAGCAAGAAGTTTTTGGGAAAAGCAGGCGTTTCCGGGAAAAAGAAATCTGTAAAAATTGTAAGACCGATTGCCAAAGAGGATATTTTGGAGCATTAAATTTTTTGAATTTAAATTTTCCTGCATAACAATAAGATAAGGGGAAAATAAATGGCTATTTCAAATGAAGTAAACGAATTTCTCGAATCAGTAAGTAAATCTATATCAAAGGAAACCGCTGAAGTATTAACTACAGTGATAGGCAAGGAAGTTGAAATTACAAAAGATAAGATTTCTGAACTTGATAAAGATGGAATTAAATCTTTATACCCTTCTGAAATATTGATTGTGAAGTTTAATATATCTGAAAATACTGATGATTTGGTATATGTTCTTTTTGAAAAAGATATTGCAGTAAAGATATCTTCCTGGATGTTAATGGAAAGCGAAGAAGGTGTCGAATTTTCAGATGAGCATCTTGATTCTATAAGAGAAACAGCTAATCAGATTCTTGGACATCTGTCTTCGGTTTTAACAGAGGAGTTAGGAAAAAAATTGGAGTTTTTTTCAATAAGAGCTGAAAAAGGAAATGTTGAGTCGGATTTAAATGAGATTGCTAATCCTGTCGTAGTGCAATACACACTAAAAATGGGTGAAGCTGAACGCAAGAAAGTCACAAAAATATTGTCTGCCGATACTGTTGACAGGTTTTTGAAAGGCGAGGAAGCCCAGCCTGAGGAGGCTGCAGAAGAGACTGCTAAAGAAGGAGAAGAAAAGACTGCTAAAGAAGGAGAAGAAGAGGCTGTTACCGAAGGAGAAGCCGATGGGGAATCATTGGCTGATGAAATCGAAGAAGGTGCGGAAGAGGGTGAGGCAGATACCGATCTGGAGGAATCTTTTCCTTCTCAACAGGAAGAGGTTTCAATGGGGGAAATGGGTCCGGAAATTGAGATTTCTTTGCCAGAGGGAGTATCAGATAGAATCAACGTGCTTATGGATTTGTCTTTACCTGTTACTATTGAGCTTGGAAGAACAAGGATGTTGATAAAAGATATTCTTGAACTCGGGCACGGTTCAGTTATAGAGTTTGATAAATTGGCGGGTGAGCCTGTTGATATTCTTATTAATGAGAAAAAGGTTGCTGAAGGAGAAGTTGTGGTTATTGATGAACACTTTGGAATAAGACTTACAAGCCTTATAAGACCACAAGAAAGAATAAAACAGTTGGGAAGATAATTATTTTTGAAAATTTGAATATTTAAAGGCATTATGATGAAATTAAGGATAACAGTTTTATTTGCAGTTATTATTTTATTGATTTTCGGAATACATAATAATTGTTTTTCTCAGGTAAAATCTGATTCGGCAATTGTTGCCAAATTGTCGGCAGAATCAGATGCAAAAGATTTTGGTTATATAAATCCTGATATCTATGAAATGCCCAGTTTTTCCGGAATGCTGGTAAAGGGAATATTTTCGCTTTTAGCTGTATTTGCTTTAATATTAGCTTTTGTACTTTTTCTTAAAAGGTTTGTATACAACCGCGGTGGATCAAATCTAACTAATGGATTAATTAAAATTATCAATACTACTTTTATTGCTCCGAAGAAGTCTATCTACTTGATTAAAATAGTAGATAAAATTCTGGTTGTTGGCGTTACCGAGAATCAAATGCAGACTTTGGCAGAATTTAGTGAGGAGGAAATACCGCAATATATTAATGAAACAAGAAAAACGGGTGCATCTGCAAAACAGTTTTCAAGCTATATAAATTTACTGTTGGATAAAATGAAAAAGAGGGATTTGCAGGAAGATAAGTCATGAAAAGAATGATAAGAAATAAATATATCTTGATGATACTTGTGGTAGTTTTATTATTTTGGGCTGCTGATAAGGCATTCTCCCAGTCTCCTATACCTAAGATTACACTTGGAATTGAACGTGCAGAAAAACCGCAGGATGTTGCTATGTCGATACAGTTGCTTTTTTTGATGACAATATTGTCATTAGCTCCTGCGATTTTAATTATGATGACATCTTTCACAAGGATAGTGATAGTTTTTCATTTTATAAGACAGGCACTTGGAACTCAGCAGATGCCTCCTAATCAGATACTAATCGGTCTGGCATTGTTTCTTACTTTTTTTATAATGACACCTGTTTGGACAAACGTAAATGAAAACGCTATCCAGCCGTACCTTGCTGAAAAAATGACAAGCAAAGAGGCATTGGTTAAAGCAGAACAGCCGGTTCGTCAATTTATGTTGAAACTGGTAAGAGAAAAGGACCTTGGATTGTTTGTAAAGTTTGCCGATATGGAAAAGCCCAGTACCCAAGAGGATATACCAATGAGAGTTCTTATACCGGCTTTTGTTGTTTCGGAATTGAGGATTGCTTTTCAAATAGGTTTTATTCTATATATCCCGTTTCTTATGATTGATATGATCGTTGCGAGCGTTCTTATGTCTATGGGTATGTTGATGCTGCCGCCAATTATGATATCACTTCCATTTAAAATTCTTTTGTTCGTTCTTGTTGACGGTTGGTATCTTATAATCGAGTCCGTTGTTAAAAGTTTTAGATAAACCAGTATAGACGAATGGCAATTCGCCCATACAAAAGATTGTAAAAGAAGTTTTAATTTATAACGAAAGGTAGAAAAGATGACACAGCAATTTGTAATACATTTAGCCCGAGAAGCAATTTATTATACAATGCTTATAGCATCTCCTATGCTTGGACTTGCACTTATTGTCGGACTTATGATCGGTATATTTCAGGCGGTTACCTCTATAAATGAAATGACATTGACATTTATCCCGAAGATAGTGGTTGTGTTTGCCGCTCTTGTCTTGTTTGCCCCGTGGATGATGCAAATACTGCTTACTTTTACAATTGGATTAATTTCAAATATAAGTTTAGTTTCTCATTAATTGGATAAAAAATGAATGTTTCGTTGCATCAATTTATTTTATTTTTCATAATATTTGTTCGTGTGGCAACTATAATGGTTACGGTTCCAATCTTTGGATTTGATGCTGTTCCTGTACATGTAAAGGCAGGATTATCGGCGATGCTCGCTCTGCTGTTGTTCCCATTTATCGATAATTCAGGAGTGAGTATACCGACTCAATTTATTCCTTTTGTGATTATGATAATGAATGAAATAATAATCGGTATGGTAATAGGATTTGCATCAAGTATAATGTTTGTGGGGATAAGATTTGCCGGAGAAATTATCGGTCTTGATATGGGATTTGGGATTGTTAATATTATTGACCCTCTTTCCGGTGAACAAGTATCAATAGTCGGTCAATTCAAATATCTTCTTGCGTTGTTATTATTTTTATGTATAAACGGACATCATTTTCTTATTCAGGCATTAAAAGTAAGTTTTGATTTTATCCCGGTATCAGCAAGTGTGTTTTCTGCAGTATCGGTGAGCAAACTTATTTCGATGAGCGGTGAAATATTTACTGTTGCCGTTAAGGTGGCAAGTGCGGCATTGGCTGCATTATTTATTGCAAGTTTTATAATGGGAATTGTAGCAAGAACAGTTCCTCAGATGAATATTTTTATTGTTGGATTTCCAGTGAAAATATCTGTTGGATTCATTATGATTTTTGTATCGCTCCCATTTTTTTTATACTTGTTTAATAAGTTTTATCATGTTTTTCAGAAGAATCTGATAGAGATAATGAAGATAATTTAACTTACTTCTTTTGCTAAAAGAAGTAAACAATCCAAAGAGTCCGCCTTTGGCGGAAAAAACTTACATTATTAATTATGCCAGAAGATAATCAACAAGAAAAGACTGAAATAGCGACTCCGAAGCGCAGAGAGGATACAAGGAAGAAAGGACAGGTGCCAAAAAGTATTGAATTAAATACTGCAGTAATTCTTTTTGTGATATTTATATTTTTATATTTTTTTAAAGGTTATTTTGTAAATAATTCTATGTATTACGGAAGAGTATTGTTTGAAAATATTACAAAAACTTTTATTGATGCTTCAAATGTGCAGGGATATTTTATACTTGCTTTCAGGAAACTTTTATTACTGATTGGTCCGGTGATAGCGGTTCTGTTTGGTGTGGGATTAGTAATAAATTTTGTGCAGGTTGGATTCTATATTACCCATGAACCGATTATGCCAAAATGGAATAAGATTAATCCATTAGCCGGATTTAAGAGAATATTCGGCTCAAAAAGGTCGTTAATTGAATTAATAAAAGGGGTTATCAAAATAATTATAGTAGGGTATATCGGGTATTCATCTATTAGAAGTATTCTTGAAGATTATGTAATATTAATGGATAAGGATATTTATCATATTTTTATGTTTATTGTGGATGCTAC
>JAUVVT010000238.1 GCA_030604505.1 bacterium
AATTTTTTATTAGAAAACAGTTTTTTAAATTCTTTTATTTTACCTTTATTTTTTGTGGCGATTATTAACTTTTTCTTCATAATCCAAGACTTGCTTCAAAACTTTTTCTATCAAATGCATAATGTGCAGCAACTTCTGGTTCCACTGCACCTTCGTTTACAAGATTTTTCAATGCCTGGTCCAAACTCTGCATACCAACGTTAATACCAGTCTGTATTATTGATGGTATTTGAAAAGTTTTGTTTTCCCTGATTAGATTTCTTATTGCAGTTGTTCCGAGCATAATTTCAATGGCGGCTGCTCTGCCGCTTCCATCTTTTCGCGGAAGGAGTTTCTGGGCAATCACTCCCTCAATGGATTCTGCCAGCATCGTTCTAATCTGGGACTGCTGGTTTGTGGGAAATACATCGATAATTCTGTCAACAGTTTTCCCGGCACTTGAAGTATGAAGGGTTCCGAATACAAGGTGCCCCGTTTCTGCTGCTGTAATTGCGAGTGATATTGTTTCAAGGTCACGCATTTCTCCAACTAAGATTACATCCGGGTCTTCCCTGAGTGCACTCCTCAATGCATTTGTAAATGAAAGAGTATTTGCACCGACCTCTCTTTGATTAACCATACAATTAATGCTTTCATGAGTAAACTCAATCGGGTCTTCGATAGTGATTATATGTCCTTTCTTGTTCCTGTTTATATAATCAATGATAGCCGCAAGTGTGGTAGATTTTCCGCTTCCTGTGGGACCGGTAACAAGTATAAGCCCCTTTTCCTTTTCCGCGAGGGTTTTTAAAACTTCGGGGAGTTTCAATTGTTCAAAAGTCAGCACCTTTGTGGGAATAGTCCTGAAAACGGCTGCTTCTCCCTTTTTTTGAAAAAAGATATTAACTCTGAACCTGGCAATACCTCCAAGTTCTCGTGAAAAATCTATTTCCTTGTTCTCTTCAAACCTTTTTTTCTGCTGGTCATCCATAATATCATAAATCATATAATGAATATCGTCTCTTGTAAGATTAGGGATTTTCAGTTTTTTCATTTCTCCGTTTATCCGCACCATAGGAGGCGAACCGGCGCTCAGATGAAGGTCGGATGCATCCATCTTTTTTGCAAAGGTTAATATTTCTATAATATCCATAAGATATTATCCCCAGATTTCCTTTTCATTGCATTTGCATACCCCAATATTCTTTTCATTAAACCTCCAGGCACCTGTGGTATCTGATTTAACCGATTTCACCAATAATAAAGAATTAACAGGTTTTTCACAGACCGGACAGATTTTTTCATCTTTCACTTTTTTCACTTTGGCTGCAAAACTCTGTTCTTTTTTTGCCATTTCTAACTCTCCAATTATTTAGTTCTTTAACAATTTATATTTATTTTTTTCTATTTTTTCAATTAAAATCTTCTTCGTTATAAACAATGACTCTATTTCTTCCTGTCTTTTTAGCTTTATACATCGCCTCATCTGCCCTTCTAATCAGCCCTTCCTCGTCTTTAACTTCTCCACTATACTCTGCAATACCAAGACTTATAGTAACATGATATTCAGCTGAATCAATCTTATAGTTAGAATCACCAATGGACCCCCTGATACGCTCGGCAGATATTTCTGCATCTTCAATATTTGGAGTTAAAACTATGGCAACAAATTCTTCTCCTCCGTAACGCGCCACAAAATCAATATTTCTAACACTTGATTTAATAGAATCTCCGATAAATTTTAAGATTGCATCTCCGACTAAATGTCCATATTCATCATTAAAATTTTTAAAATGGTCAATATCTATCATAAACAAGCAGAAATTTTGTTTGGACCTTTTAGCTCTGTTTATTTCTTCATAAAGTCTAAACTTAAAAGCCCGATAATTATAAAGCCCTGTCATTTCATCAATTGTTGCTTCTGATTCGAGTCTTTGATATATAATGCTCCTTTCCAAAGCAGCCCCGATGTTATTTGCCAGCATAACAAGCACATTTTCATGTCGCCCTCCATAAATATTGGCTTTTTTGCTTTCAACGGTAACTGCCCCAAGACATTTATTGTAATATCCTATTGGAGCAGAAATAAACGATTTTAAATCATAGTTTATCTTTTCTTTTTTGGTATATCTCGGTATAAAATATTCACCCTTTTCAAGGTTTGAAACTAATATCGGTTTGTTTTTTCTTATAACCCACCCATTTAGTCTTTCATCTAAAGAAAACTCATATCCCTCTTCAAATTCATCAACTTGTCCTACTACTCTTTTGATAATTGCGATAAATGAACTTTCTTTAACCAAAGACAATGATATTCTGTCATATTCAAATACTTTTTTAATAATATTAACAAGCATATCGATTATTTCATCGAACTTTAGATTAGAATTTAAACCTTTGCTGATTTCGTAAAATGAAGAAAAGAGTAAAGTGTTTGTTTCGGATTCGACAATACTGTTATAATTTACAATAGTTCTTGATATTACATCGGCGAAATTTTTTACCAAATCATTATCTCCATCGCCAAAAGCTCCTTTAGTGGAACTAAAAACAGCCATAATTCCAACTATTTCACCTTCAATAAAAATGGGCACTCCTAAAAAAGACTTTATTGAACCAATTCCATTATCGAAAAAACAAGCTGCTTCTTCTTCAGAAAGTTTATTTTTTATAATTACCTCTTTCTTCTTAAAAATTTCATTTATTATTTTTACATCTGTAGAGATTTCCTTGAAATTAAAACTTTTCTCGGATTCAATAGAAACCCCCTTAGGGATGAGAGTATCTTTATCCTGATAAACAAGATAGACAACGGAGGCAGCTCCGACAAAAGTAGAATTAATTATCAATAATAATCCATTAAGATAAGACTCAAACGCGGCTTCTGAATCGGTCTCTGTTCCAATACGAAACTGGTCAGCAAGTCTTTTTATTATTTCATCGTCCTTCTCATTATGCTTTTCCGATTTTATCTTATTTTTATTATTTATTTCTTCAAAAAACTCATATTTTCTATATCTTAAGTATAACAGGGATAAAAATAACAATACTATAATTATTCTGATAGACAGCTTAGCCGTATCATTCTCCACTCCAAACACAAAAAAGCCATAAATACTCAAGATAAAAAACAGCAGTATTACCGTTTTTTCGCCTGGTTTTCTAATTAATACGGTTAAATTATTTAATATTTTTAACTTCTTCTGCATATTATATTATTTAAAAATCCTTTAGAATTTAATTTTAACAATAAATTTCTCTAAAATCAAGACAAAAAATACAGTTAATCAATAATTAAAATATTTATAAATGTACGAATTATATCTTTTTTCCCTGATGAATTTCAGCAAAATAATCCAATATTAAATTTTCCACTGGATGAGAGAAAACTTATTCTTAAAGAGCAGCTTTATGATGTATTATTAATAAAAGCTCAAATGCCAAATGAAACCCAAATGACTAAATGTCAAAACTTGTGTATTCATAGTTATTTTGACATTTGGATTTTGAGCTTGATTTGGCATTTGGATTTTGCCATTTGACATTAAATATTCTATTCTCTACTTTTATAGAAGAATTATTATTTAAAGCGTCAATAAATCACTACACCGGGGATTTATCTTTCAGATTGCTTACTTTTTTTTCAAAAGTAGTAAATTTTCGTCTAAATAGATGACCTCTTCTTCAAGTTCGATGCCGAATTTTTCCTTAACACTCTTTTTCATCATTTCTGCTAATCTTAAAACATCTGATGCTTTTGCGTTTCCTGTATTTATAATAAAATTGGCGTGTTTTTCAAATACTTCCGCACCACCGGCTTTAAAATTTTTCACTCCTGCTTTATCGAGATACAAGCCCGCAGATTCTCGTTTTGCTTTCCCTTCGGCAATATTTTTGAAATAACTTCCTGCACAGGGAATTCCGTTTGAAGGGTGTTTGCTTTTTCTTATCTCGATTATCTCATTCATCTTGCCAAATATCTCTTCTTTTTTTCCTTTTTCAAGTGCCAGGACAACCGAGACCAGAATTTCACCCGATTTCTGAAGTCTGCTTGACCTGTATCCAAAGCTAAAATCCTTTTTGTCTAATTCATAAGCATTCCCTTCTCTATCTATCACATTCCCTTTTATGATAAGTTCACCTATTGAAGAACCATACGCACCTGCATTCATATACACGGCGCCCCCGACACTTCCTGGAATACCGGATGCAAATTCCAATCCGGACAGGGAGTTTTCTGCTGCAAATTCTATAAGCTCTGAAAATTCAATCCCTGCATCGACAAGAATTTTATTTTTGTCAAATATCTTTATCTCTCTTCTGCACTCATTCCTTATGACCAATCCCCTTAAACCCTCATCACTCACAAGAATATTATTTCCCGCACCAATCAAAACCACCGGGATTTCTAAATCTTTCGCTGTTTTTACTGCCTTCTGCAAACTATCTATATCCTTTGCGGCATAGAACAGGTCTGCCCTTCCACCAATCTTAAAAGATGTGTAGCGACAAAGTTTTTCTTCCTCCTTTACCGCATCTCCCATAATTTCGATAAATTTTTTATAATTTGGATTAGTCATAAGTTTGCCGGTATTTAACAACAATTAAAATATAACAATGTAATTTCAACAATACAACAATTTTATCATCGATTTTTCGAAAATTTTTTACCCAAGATATGCAGATAAGGTGGATTAA
>JAUVVT010000354.1 GCA_030604505.1 bacterium
GGGAGAGACGCTCTTAAAAGTTTGAAGAAAGCCTCCGAAAGAATAAAAAAATTGAAGCTTTCTATAATAGTTTACCCCGAAGGCACAAGAAGCCCCGATGGTGAAGTCAAGAGTTTTAAGAAGGGCGCCTTCCGCCTGGCTTTGGAAACAAAACTCCCCTTACTCCCGGTATCCATAATCGGCAGCAGGAAAATTATGCCTAAAGATAGTTTAAAAATTAATAAGGGTAAGATAAAAATTATTGTTGGAAAGCCGATTACCACAGAAAATATGGAAAAAACCGACCTTAAAAATTTAAGTAATACGGCAAGAAATGAAATAATCAAGAATATGAATTCCTGATTACACAGACTATACAGATTAAAAGAGCAAAGAGTAGAACTGCTTCGCCTTTCTAATAATATAGAAGGACAAAGCAGTCTCTTCGTACAAAAAATTTATTCATCCGCAGAACGCACAATCCTGAATCCGACATATTGACCGTCAATGAGCCACCATTGACCACGCGGTCTTTGCGGGTCACGTTCCCACCACTCAAATGGTAACTCTTTTCGGCTTGGACTGCGGAGTTCAGCCGGCTGGTCGTCCCAGCATCCACCCCGAATAACTGGGTCAAGAGCTTCTTCAGGACCCTTTGGATTGTCCGCAATCTTCACATCTTTGAATGTTTTATAATAATTTTCATCGTAATAATCCGAGCATATTTCCCATACATTTCCGTGCATATCAAAAAGTCCGAAAGCATTGGGTAGCTTTAATCCGACTTTATTTGTTTTACCGCCGCTGTTTTTCTCAAACCAGCCGTATTTTTCCAATTCTCCCGGATTACCGCCAAATGAATAAGGAGTTGAACTGCCTGCCCTACAGGCAAATTCCCACTCTGCCTCGGTCGGAAGCCGGTAATTATGACCGGTTTTTTTTGAAAGCCATTCACAATATATCTTAACAGCATGCCAGCTTATTCCCATAGCAGGCAACTTACCCCTACCCCAACCACGGTCATAGGGCTCATAAGCAGGTGAAGGTTTTGTAACAGCCTCAATTTTATCTGCATTTGGCTCAAGTCCTATGTTAAATGCATAGCACTCATATTCTTCCCAGGTAACTTCGGTCTTTCCTATCCAGAATGGATCAACATTTACACGGTGAACAGGACCTTCATCCTTTTCACGTCCGGGTTCATTTTCAGGGCTGCCCATACCAAACTCACCGCCGGAAATGTAAATCATATCAAACTCGACGGAACCGCCGGGAATTCTGCACGTATAGTTCTTGTTCTTATCGCCTAATGTTTTTTCTATAAACAATCCACAGACTATTGCAAATCCCAAGAACAGAACAGTTAAAACGTATGGTCGATATCTCATCTCTTTTACCCTTTTTAGTTACTACAGGTTATTTAATTATTAATTAGATTCTTCAATATTTTTATATACTCATTTCTCTTAATACTTCTTCGAGTTTTCTTTGAACTTGTGGATATTTATCAATTATATTATGGCATTCTTCAGGGTCATTTTCCCTATCATACATTTCATTTATTTCAAAAGTATTTTTGATAAATTTAAACTTTCCATCGCAAACAAGTTGATAATTCTTTTGACGGTCATATAATTCAACAAATTGATACTCGCGTATCTTTTCTTCTTTACCGGACAGAATCGGAAATAATGATTTTGCATCAATGAAGTTTGGAACTTCGATTCCGGCTATTTCGAGTATTGTGGGATACAAATCAAACAACTGAATAAGCGCCTTACTTTCCCCTTCTATTTCAACTCCCGGTCCGCGCACTATCAGAGGAATTCTAATTGAAGGGTCATAAGGAACACTCTTATAATACATTCCATGGTCGCCTAACATTTCACCATGGTCGGCACAAATTATTATTAAAGTGTTATCATACATATTCCGCTTTTTTAATATCTCTACCATCTTCCCAATATAAGTATCCAGCAATTCTATCATTGCACAATACTGCCTTCTCACGTTCAACAATTCCTCTACTGATGCACCTTTTGTAAATTGTAAAGTTTTCTGATAATCCGGTTTCCCTTCCAATGTATCATAAATAGGTTCAGGCATTTTTGCATTCCGATACTTATCAGCATAGTTAGAAGGAGGGTCCCATGGATGATGAGGTCCGACAAAACTAACAAAATAATGCCACGGAGATTCTTTAGAGACATTATTTAACCATTCACATGCAAATCTCCCTATCCATGCATCTTCCCAATCTTCTTCTTTTAATACAGAATCTCCTGAATAAAACTTGGGTTTTTTATCCCTCATCGAATAATCATCACGGAACTTTTCATAAAGTCCCTTCTCTGCAAGGTAGTTAGTGTAAGGACCGCGTATTTTTTTAATGGTTTGTTTTCCCTCTGCTTCAAAAGGGTCTGTAAAACCCAATTGATACATAAACGGAATATCACCGTTTTTACCAAACCAGCTTATTGCTTTGTGCAAATCAACCTTTCCTGCACAGCCGACACGGAAGCCGTAATTCCTCAACGCCTGATAATAAGTCGGAATCTGATTTATTGGATAAATATAGTTATTATGCAGAACGCCTGTCCGCCGCATACGCATACCGCTTGCAAGGGCGGCCCTGCTCGGAGCACATAACGGAGAATTACACGTACATTGACTCAGCCATACTCCTTCGCTTGCTAACCTGTCAATTACAGGAGTATTCACAAATTCAGCTCCTGCACATCCGATATAGTCCCACCGCAATTGATCCGCCATTATCATTAAAATATTCGGCACATCACCACCTCTAAGTCTTACAGAACGTGCATTAAAATTAAGTTTGGAAATTTCAGCATTTGTTTTTTCACTTAAGCCGATATTAGCACCAATCCCAAGGGATACAGAACCTAATACTGAGTTTTTTATAAAATTACGGCGGGTTATTTTATTGTTGTTCTTTTTATTAATCATTTTTTACGTCTTCCTGAAAATATATTTTAAATTAATTGAAATTTTGAAATTAATTTATTAAAATCACATTATTTTTGATAATATTTTATCATATTTTGAGAAAAATGTATCAAAAATTATCATTTTTTATCATTTTTTATCATTTTAACATATTTTTGGACTGCGTATTATTATTTGTTTTATAAAAGATTATGAATTAGTTTTTTAAAAAAAATTCTCAAAAAACGAGTATTTTTTTTGTGTTAATACTTTAAAAAAGAGCAATGCAGCAAGGACAATACAGGGATTGTTCTTACATGATTGTGTAATTTAAAATAAATTAATATATTATAATTGCATATTTTTAACAGAACGATAAAAAAACTAATTTTTAGACTTTTTTTCTGCTTTATCTTCAATTTAAATATTAATTTATCCAAAATTGGTTATTATTATAAATAACCACTATAACAATATAAGAAATAATATTCGTAAAAGCAAGAACTTTTTATATTTTTTTAATGATGATACGGCAAAAAGTAAAAATTAAGCAAGTACAAAC
>JAUVVT010000141.1 GCA_030604505.1 bacterium
ATCCGTTCTGCCAGATCCCGGGTCTCCTCCAATGTTACATTTGATGCAAACCGTATTCCTCCTTTCGCCGGACCACGAACTGTATTGTAATAAACTGCATAAGCATCAAAGCTGAACATCTCTTTATTAATATGTATCCTGATCTGAAATGAAATTTCCTTTTCCGGTTTTTCCAGCAATGTCTGCGCCTTTCCGGGAATTTGTATAATCTTTCTTAAACGGTCAAAATTTATAAAAGACAATCTGACACCTGCGTTATATTATAAATAATCCTCCATAACAGAGAGGATTATAATTTTACAATAAATAAATTTTTTATCACAAAAACTTCATTAATACCATATAAAATCAAATCCAGCCCCTGTCTTCCATAGCTTCAATAATTTTCTTAACCGCTATAGCTAATGCACCATCACGATAATTCAATCTTTTCTCTTTTGAAAATTCCACTATGTAATTAAATGTATCAGTTATTAACTTATCGATAGTTGAATAAGTTTCTTCTTTTTCAGTAAGACTTCCGGACTTGCCCTGATGCCATTCAACATAAGAAGCAATTACCGCACCGGAACTTGCCAGTATATCAGGGATAACTATTTTGTTATTCTTATAAAGAATTTCATCAGCTTCTTCAGTGATAGGATTATTTGCACCCTCAACGATTAATTTTGCTTTTATATCTTTTGCATTTTTAACAGTTACAGCACCTTCAAGGGCAGCGAGTATCAAAACATCCACATCAAGCGTTAAAAGTTCATCTCTGGGAATGCTCTCCGAAGAATAATCCTGAAGATATTTTCCACTTCTTTTGAGTTTTATTAATTCTTCAACATCAAATCCTTCGGAATTAAAGATACCCCCACTCGTATCTGAGACAGCCACAATCTTTGCACCTGATTCCTGGAGAAACAAAGCCCCATAGGTCCCGACATTTCCAAATCCCTGAACCGCAACCTTAACATCATTAATTGGCTTATCCAAAAAAGTTTCAATACCTAACTTAGCCGATGTAAATACTCCTCTTCCCGTTGCTTCCTTTCTCCCCGGTATTCCACCAACTGATACCGGTTTGCCTGTTACACTTTCAGGAATATGAGTCTCTCCGTATATTACCATCATTTCTCTCTCACCTGTTCCAACATCAGGAGCTGGAATATAAATCCTCGGGTCTATTTCCCTTTTCATTATATGTACATATTCTTTTAGAATATCGGTTAACTCATCCCTTTTAAATTCTTTGGGATTGATTCGAACACCGGACTTTCCGCCCCCAAATGGTATTCCTACAATTGCGGTTTTATATGTCATTAGCTCAGAAAACACACGAACGCGCTCTAAAGTAATATTGGGTGAAAACCTGATACCACCCTTCGCAGGACCTCTGACTGTATTATAATAAACTACATAAGCATCGGTACAAAACATCCTATCTCCAAAAGACAGGTCTAAGCGCATAGAAATTTCTTTTTCGGGCTTTTCTAAAATCTCTCTTGCAAAAACTGGAAGAGATATTATTTTTTCAAGTTTTTCAAAGTTTAGTATTGACATACATCTCTTTAATTTTTAAAGAACATATAATAACTTAATAAAATTAAATTAACCCCCTATCCTCCATAGCTCTGACAACTCTTTGAACTGCCAATGCTAATGCAGCATCCCGATAATTCAATTTACTCAAATTTGCAAACTTTAATACGTTATTAAATGTCTTGGACATTAATTTATCTATTGTAGAATACGTTTCTTTCTTTTCTGAAAGACTGCCGGATTTCCCCTGATGCCATTCTATATAAGAAGCAATTACACCGCCGGAATTTGTAAGAATATCCGGCATTACAACCTTTCCACTTTCTACAAGAATTTTATCCGCCGCTTCAGTAATTGGATAATTTGCACCTTCAACTATTATTTTTGCTTTAATATTTTCAGCATTATCCTCAGTAATAGCATCCTCAAGAGCAGCAAGCACAAGCACATCGACATCGAGTTCAAAAAGCTCCTCTCCGGAAACAAGCTCCGCATTATATTCCTGTAAGTATTTCTTTTCTTTCTTATGTTCAATTAATTCTTTAATATCAAAACCATCCGAATTAAAAATACCGCCGCTTGTATCCGATACAGCAACAATTTTTGCACCGGATTCACTAAGAAATAAAGCTGCGTTAGAACCAACATTTCCAAATCCCTGTATTGCAATCCTTATATTATCCGATGTTTTATTCATTACAGTTTTGACTCCAAGTCTGGTAGAAACAGCCACACCCCTGCCCGTTGCTTCCTCTCTTCCGTGTATTCCGCCAATAGATACCGGCTTGCCGGTTACACTCTCAGGGATATGAGTTTCACCATAAATAACCATCATATCCTTTGAGCCCGTTCCATAATCCGGAGCCGGAATATATACTCTGGGATCTAATTCTTTTTCCAAAATATGAACATATTCTTTCAATATCTCATTTAATTCAAATCTTGCATGTTCTCTTGGGTCAATTCTTATACCGGACATACCTCCGCCAAATGGTATTCCTACAAGGGCTG
Source organism: bacterium (assembly GCA_030604505.1). Taxonomy (GTDB): domain Bacteria; phylum SM23-31; class SM23-31; order JAUVVT01; family JAUVVT01; genus JAUVVT01. The sequence continues at coordinate 2,539 of JAUVVT010000141.1, forward strand.
TCTTATAGGTAGTCATTTCTGCAATTAAGCGAATTTGCTCTAATGTAAGGTTTGGGGAAAATCTTATGCCGCCTTTTGCAGGACCTCTGACGGTATTGTAATAAACAACGAAAACATCAGTGCAAAACAACTTATCCCCGAAAGATAAATCTAACCTTAAAGACATCTCCATCTCCGGCTTCTCCAAAACCTTTCTTGCACTGGCGCTAATAGGAATTACCTGGCTGAGCTTTTCAAAATCCAGCATTGACATACAATACCCTATTCAGATTTTTAATATGTTAGATTAAAATTGTGCCAAAACGCAGTAACTTAATCAAAATCTTCCCTACTATAATCTGCCAAAATATTTGTACACCCGGAGGGAATCGAACCCCCAACCTCCTGGTTCGTAGCCAGGTACTCTATCCACTTGAGCCACGGGTGCGTGAGTTTTTACAACAATATAATATTTTTTTTACTAAATTCAACGTTTTTGTTTTATGTATTTTTTAATCCGAATTGTTCATAAATTGCAGTTATTATTGCACGGCTGTTAGCTGTTTGCTTTTAGCTATTTTTAGCTTAATATGAGGGTCAATTTTGCAGCTTTTTTTCCAATCAATTCTCCATTCTCAATTTTCTAAAAATAAAAAAGTCCTTTAACACGCTCAAGGACTTTTTTATTTTTGTACGCCTGGAGGGAATCGAACCCCCAACCTCCTGGTTCGAAGCCAGATACTCTATCCAATTGAGCTACAGGCGCATATCTGAAATTTAATCCATTTTTTTCTTAATGTCAATTCAAAAAATCGTACAGCTCTGATTCAAGCATCACAATTTCCGCTTATTTTACTATTCAAACCACCTGTCAAGAAACTCTTCCATCCTCTTAAGAGTCGGCTCAAAAAAAGGCGGTCTGTTAAAAAAACCATGTCCTGCACCCTCACCCGTATAAAGCTCCGCATAAACACCTGCCTTCTTCAGCAGCTCCATAAGCTTTACCGACTGCTCATAGGGAACCGTTGTATCCTTATTTCCGTGCAAAAACAAAAACGGAGGGTCATTCTTATCCACATAATTTACAGGAGATGCCTTCTTATAAACTTCTAACATTTCTTTATAGCTCCCGCCAAGAAAATTAGTTACAGCTTGATTTGCCCTCTCAATATTTCTCAAAACAGCCATATCGGAAACACCGTTAAAATCTACCACAAGGTTGACCTTGCTCGAATATTCAAGATAACCTCCCTTTCCCTCAAGCCCATCAGATTTTTCTGTTACTCCCAGCATAGCCGCTAAGTGTCCTCCTGCAGAACCGCCTGCTGATGCTATCTTATTTATATCGACTTTATATTTTTTAGCATTAGCCCTGAACCAGCGAACGGCATACTTTACATCTTCAACCGCTGCAGGAAATTTCGCCTCTCCGGAAAGACGGTATTCTATACATATTCCGACATAACCCTTGCCTGCAAGATAAGCCGCCTGCCTGTGAAAGTGACTTTTATTACCTCCCCTCCAGCCGCCGCCGTGAACAAACACTATACCCGGATGAACATCGGAATCATCCTTTGGTAAAAACATATCAAGCTTTAGTTCCCTTTCCCCTGGTTTTGAATAAACCAAATCCTTTATAACCTTTACATCATCAGGAATTACAAGTGGAGGATCCCGTTTTTCTTGCAATGAGTTTGCTGAATAAATTTCGGTATTTTCAAATCCGTCGTTAGAAATCAAGAAAAACGCAATAAAAAATAAACCAAACTTAAAATACTTCATATCCCACCTCTCTTTCTTATTCTTTAATCCCAAATTTTACTTTTTCTTTCTTTTAAAAAAAATGCCCCTCTCTTTTTTAAAGAGAAGGGTTGGTAAAAACATTTTGTCGTCCCGATTAAGTCAACCTCGGATACATATTCTCATCAAATACGACCCACCCGCTGTCATTTTCCATACTTATTCTAACTGCTTCATTGATTGCTGTACCAATCAGTGCCTGGTTCGGAAGGGGACGTGTTTCTTCATATACCTTTATCATTTTTTCTCTTTTCTTTTTTGCATCTTCATCACTCAGTCCCTCAATTGCCGCCAAAATGTCCCGTATATCATCATAACCCTGCAAAAGACTTTCATAACCATACCCAACATAGTCAGTCTTTCCCGGATGATTCCATGAATCAAAAATCTTAAAAAAGTTCGGATTATAATGTTCATAACCGCCGTCATCAGTTACAATATAACAGTGCCTGTCTTTATGGTCTGCTTTATATTCCCCTTTTGTTCCGGTTATCTGAAAACCCTGATTGGTAAGCGATGTAGTACTCTGGGGAAGTACCCAGTTTGTCTGTATCCAGCATACCGAACCATTTTCCCATTCTATTGTAGCTTCAACAGCATCATAGACATCCTTTCCCTGTGTCGGTAAAAACTTCTTCTGCGCAAATCCGATGACTCTTTTCGGTTTTAATCCGGTAACAAAATAATATATATCAGCATAATGAACACCGATATATTCAAAAGAAGAACTCTCGCTCGCCCAGGCTGCGAAGTTCTTTAACGGCATCTCCTTTTTCTCTTCTATCCAGGCATGACCGTATAAAATTTCTCCCAAATCTCCCTTACCTACCCTGTATTTTATCCCCCTCAGCGCCCTGTCATGTCTTTTATGATAATCAGTATAAATATACAATCCCTTTTCTTTTGCCGCATTCTGAATCTTCCAGGCTTCCTCAACCTTTAAGCACAGCGGTTTTTCACAAACCACATCTTTCCCCTTTTCTATGGCATACATAATAACAGGCGTATGAAAATGGTCAGGAGTAGCCACCAAGACAAATCCGCGTTCATCGAGAGTATCGATGGCATCCTTATATGCATCAGGATACGCTTTGTTTTCATCATCAACTTCCTTAGGGTCCGGGTAAGAAACAAACTCTTCATCAGGAAATTCATTCTGTACCCGTTTGATTGACTTCGCATCAAGACTGCTGACCGAAATCTTTCCTATTTTCCCTTCTCTTCTTTCCTGGAATAAAGTCGGCAGGATAACTTCCAGACTAATCATTCCTCCGCCAACCAGGACTACATCTAACTTTCCGTCCCAACTGCTCATAATTTTCTCCTCAATTATATCACGTTTATATTCTTAATTATTTTTTATCTTTCAGATAACACTTCCTCAAAAGCCTCGTCAAGAACCTGAATCCCCTCGTTTACCGCTTCTTCATTAATAACAAGCGGCGGGCTTATCTTTATCGTTGCTCCACCGAATCCCACAGGTCCAAACATCAACAACCCTTTCTCAATACACCGCGTCACTACATTAAATGCAAGGTCTCCGTCAGGCTCGATTCCTCCCTCTTTAACCGTCTGAACTCCGGCAACCAGGCCCTTGCCGTGAAGTGCACCAATAACGGAACTATACTTATCTTTCAACTTATCA
>JAUVVT010000050.1 GCA_030604505.1 bacterium
AAGAAAAAGAAGAGATACTGGAGGCAATATGGACTTGTATTGAAGGGGGTAATTCGACAGTCGAAAATGTCATAAATATAGCCCATACTAAAATCAGCATGGAAGCTCTGGAGATACTTGAAAAAGAAGGGATACTGAAAATTGATAATAATACCATACAATTTACTGATAAGGGAAAAGAGATGGCATGCCTTGTTATTCGGAGACATAGAATCGCTGAAAGATTAATGTTTGATCTACTTGATATGCAGTTAGATAATATTGAAAAAAGTGCTTGTGAATTTGAACATATAATAGCGCCTGAGATTACAGAGAGTATATGCACATTACTCGGTCATCCCAAAACCTGCCCTCACGGAAGAGCAATCCCAGCAGGTAAATGCTGTCAGGAAACAAGAAAAAATATTGAAAATATCCTTACTTCACTTGATAAAATAGAAACCGGCAGAAAAGTAAAAATAGCATATTTCTGTTTTCAAAAGCATCCAATTTTACACAAATTAATTTCATTTGGGCTTCTTCCGGGTACAAAAATTACTGTCCATCAAAAATCACCGTCATTTGTAATTCAACTTGGGAATTCCCATCTTGCTCTTGAAAATGAAGTCGCATCGCAAATTTTTGTGTGGAAATAATAATTGCAAACTTTATAAAAATAATCTCATGACATTTCATAAAAACGTAATAATATTGCAAATAAATCTATATTTATGATTTTTCGATTTATTATAATAAAAAAAACTTGAATATATGTATTAATAACTTTATATTAAAAAATATTTAAAAAATCTTTGATATAATTCTTATTTTAAGAGTTAACTTAAATGGAAGAATATAAGAATAGCCAAAAAGTTCCATTTGAATATTCAAGAAGTTTTTTAGAAAATATTGTAGTGAATAGTCCTGTTGGAATAATGATGACAGATTATGATTTTAACGTAAAATATATGAATTCGATTGCAATTGATATTCATAGAATAAATACATCTTATGATAATATAAATTTAAAAGACATGGTAATAGAAAAAGATAAGCTTACAGATATAAAAAATCCTCTGATTTCTGAAGAAGAAACCAACTTATGCATAACTTATGAGGTACAAGATAACAGCACTATCCGAACAATTAGAGCTAATGTTAATTTAGCCAGAGATGAGAATTATTATCCTATTGGAGGTTTTTTCTATATATGCGAAGATGTTACTGAGATTAAGAGACTTAGAAAAAAGATACGTGAAAATGAAAAGGTTGAGACTATTAAGGAAATGATAGTTACATATAATCATGAAATGAATAATATTTTAGCAGTTATAATAGGAAAAATAGAACTGGTTATAAGAAAATTATCACCGGATGACGAAAATTTTAAGAAGCTGCAAGATGTATTAAAATCATCTAAAAAGCTGTCTGAAATTATTAAAAAAATAAAAGATACTAAAACAATAAAAGTCAAAAACTATGATAACGATACAAAAATGATTGATATTGATTAAACTCTTAATACAAGAATCAAGAAATATCTTTAGCCATTAGAACATTTTTTTATAATATTTTTTCATCTTTCATCTAAAAAAACAAAAGTAACCATCCACAAACAAAATATAGGATAAAATAAAAATGGAAGGATTACATATTGCGGATTATATTATAATGATATTTTATTTCCTGTTGATGATAGGAATAGGCGTTTATGCACGTAAAAAATCAAAAGACCAGGAAGGATATTTTATGGGAGGGAGGGGTTTTGGAAAGATAATCCAGACCTTTGCAGCATTCGGGGCAGGAACATCAGCAGACAGTCCGATTGGAACAGTCAGAAATATCGTTATCGGCGGTCTTTCTGGAATCTGGACAGTGCTTAATTGGCTTTTTTGTACCCCGTTTTACTGGTTTATGGGTAAATGGTACAGACGAATGAGAATTATTACACTGGGAGATTTTTATGACGAACGGTTTGATTCAAAAGGTCTTGCAGGAACTTATGCAATCTTTGCCTTAATCTTTTTTATGGGATATATATCTATTGGGTTCTCTGCCACATCCAAAACCGTTACTGCCATTGCCCCGAAATCTGAAGCATCTCTTAATATTAATGAAAGAGAAGAACTGGCAGAATTTAGACTGATGAAGGAACTTGAAGAAAAGGATTATGCTATTTTAACAGAAGAAGAAAAACAGACATTAGATAACCTTCGTGTAAAAAATCCGAGAGGTTTGTTTCCCTTTATAAATCCGAATTGGGTAATCTTAGCAATGGGTGTTGTTACCGTTATATATAGTGTATTGGGTGGAATTACCGCCGCATATCTGACCGATTTAATTCAGGGTTCTATGATTATCTTACTTTCATTGATTCTCATTCCGTTTTCTTTGATAGGTATTACTCAAAAGTATGGCAGTGGGGGAGAAGGATTTTTTGATGGTTTTAACATAATGCATAATTTGATTCCCGAAGAATTCTTTGATATATTTGGTTCTGCACATGCGAGTGATTTTACCTGGTATTATCTTGCTGCTATTGTTACAATGAATCTGATAGGAATAATCGTTCAGCCACATCAAATGTCCGTAGGAGGTGGAACTGCCAAAGATGAATTATCGGGAAGAATTGGTTTAGTCAGTGGAAATTTGCTAAAAAGATTTTGCACATTATTCTGGGCAATAACCGCTCTTTTTATACTGACATTATTTCCCAAGGATTTTGCTGACCCGGATTTAGCGTGGGGATACGCAACAAGGATGCTCCTGGGTCCATTGGGATTGGGGCTCGTCGGATTAATGCTTGCAAGTTTATTTGCTGCTGTTATGTCAAGTGTCAGCGCATATATGGTAGCTGCCTCAGCACTGATTACAAGGAACCTGTTCAAACCATTCGTTAAGCTGAAAAGCGAACATTTTTATGTCAATGTTGGTCGAACCGCCGGCGTAGTAATCATATTGGGAGCGATTTATCTTTCTATTTATTTCCATGATATTTTTATGCAGTTTAAATTTATCTGGGAAATTCCTATCATTTTCGGCGCATCTTTATGGGTTGGGCTTTTCTGGCGAAAGACCACTGCTGCTGCTGTCTGGACAAATGTTGTAATTTCTGCTGTATTATTTTTTATATTGCCGGCAACTCTGCCAACAATAAATCCTAATCTCTCAACAAATCCAAAATATCTATTGATGACAAAGCCAGCTCCTATTATTAGAGAATACGAAACTAAAGAATTTGACGTAGTTGACAGAGATGAGGAAATTCAAAAATGGATAAATCTTCCTTAAGAGCGGAGACTGGCTGTTCCGATGCCGGAAAAGTTAAATGTCGGCGATAAAATTCAAAAAACCTTCAAGCCAAAAAGTCAGTCTATTTTCTGGACAAAAGGTATAATAGTACACAAAGACGGCTCACTTGAGGGGCAGGGGCTTTTTAACTTGGAGATGATATTGTTTCAAAAATTGGGAATGGACCTCGAGAGTTATCCAAATCCGATGATAGAAACATTAAGACTACCTTTTAGAATCCTTCTTCCGATATTTATAATTATTCTTGTATCACTCTTTACATCACCGGTTACTAGAGAAAAAACCGACAGATTTTTCACGAAGATGCGTGTACCGGTCGTTCCCGACCATGAAAAAGACAGGACAAACGTAAAAGAAGCTTTAAAAAATCCCCAGGCACTGGAACATCGCAAAATGTTTCCAAACTCAAACTTCGAATTTCAAAAACTTACAAAAGAAGACATAATTGGATTTATTTTAACATGGGTTGTCGTAATTGCAATTATCTTTATGGCAATTGGTATGGCTTATATCGGGGCTTAAAAAGCTTTTCATCATTTTGAGATAAAGAATTATAATTTTTAATTAAAGGGTGAAAAATAATGAAGAATTTAACAAAAAAAATAACGCTAATCGGTCTCGCACTAATTTTATCACTTTCTTTCTGCCAGAAAAACTCAAAAGTTCAGGTAAAATCTCCGACATGGATTCCGCTTTTCAACGGAAAAGACCTTACCGGCTGGGATACTGAAAACAAAGGAAATTGGAAAATAGAAAATGCAATAATAGTGGGAAGTTCTGCAAACTCTTCGGAAGCTTGGTTGTTAAATAAAAACGATTACAGCAATTTTCATCTCAGGGTAAAATTCCAGATTAATGATAAAGGCAGAGGAGGACTGTGTTTCAGAGTACCTGTACAAGCAAAAGATAATCCTTCAAAAAGTGGTTATAGAATAAATATAGATAACAACGACCTTTTAAATCCAACCGGTACGATAATAAACGTTGCAAGGGCATATAAGCTCCGCAGCAAAATTCCCATGAAGGAACCGTGGCAGAAACTGGAATTATGGGTCAAAGGCGACAGATTCGTTGTATTATTAAATAACAGCAAGGTTGCTGAAGGATTCGATAGAAAATCATTGACGGGTGCAGTCGGTATTCAAGTTTCTGGCGAAGAAACAACTTTGAAGATAAAAGAAATATCTCTATTACCTACCTCTGATTACACGACCTTGTTTCCAAAAATTGAAGAACAATTGGAGAATGCGCCCGGGTCGTGGGAATCGCTTTTCAATGGAAAAGACCTCTCGGGGTGGAAGCAGCCAAGAGGAAACGCAAAATGGGTTGTTCAGGATGGAGCGCTGACTGTTCTGCCGGGAGGACAAGGATGGCTTTTTTACGTAAAAGAAAATTTCTCCAATTTTATTTTTCGGTTAAAATTTAAAGTCGGAGAAACCTGCAACAGCGGAGTGGCTTATAGATACGATTTTTCTCATGGAAACCGGCTCCCGACATGGTACAGGTCTGAGGTTCAGGTTTACGGTAATGATAACTTGAAGATAGCTGATGGTACCGGTGCAATATATGCACTAACACGCCACAATGTCGGGCTTATGAAAACGGGTGAGTGGAATGAGCTTAAAATTTACGCCTTAAATGACCGCGTTGTTACATATGTCAACGGCAAAAAAGCTGCAGAAGCAATTAACACAGCAACATACAATGGTGCTGTCGGTGTATCTGCACACGACCCAGAAACATTTTCACAGTTCAAAGATATTGAAATTAAATCAGTCGATTGGTAAAAACTTTATACTTTATATTGAAAATACAATTAAATTGGAGATCTTAAAAGATGAAATTCAGGTATATGGGGAAATCAGGATTAAAGGTATCGCGTGTATGTTTGGGTACTATGACTTTTGGTCAGGAAAACTGGGGATGCGATAAAAAAACTTCAATTAATATAGTAGATAAATTCTTGGAAAATGGAGGAAATTTTATCGATACTGCCGATATGTATGGCAAGGGTTTGTCGGAAGAGTATATTGGTGATGCACTCAAATCTCATAAAAGAGACGATATTGTCCTTGCGACGAAGTGTTATTTTGCAATGGGTGATATGCCGACATCAAAAGGACTTTCAAGAAAACATATATTCGAAGCGTGTGAGGCAAGTCTCAAGCGTCTGAAAACCGACTATATTGACCTTTATCAAACCCACGGTCCCGACCCTAAAACACCTGTGGAAGAAACCATGAATGCCCTTAATGACCTGATAACTCAGGGAAAGGTTCGTTATATCGGCTGCAGTAACATTCACGGCTGGCAGATAGTTAAAGCAAACTCTCACTGTTCCCAGTTTGGGCTTGAAAAATACATCTCCGCACAGCATCTTTACAACTTAATACTTCGTGATGTAGAGCGAGAAGTTTTACCTGTCGTTAAAGACCTGGGAATGGGATTTATGTGCTGGAGTCCATTGGCAAGCGGTATGCTTACCGGAAAATATAAACATACAGATAAGCCGCCCGAAGGCAGTCGGATGGACCACAGGTCTAATATGGACCTTCCAAGATACTGGCACGATAACGGTTTTAAATTAGTCGATGCTGTAAAAAAAGAAGCAGATGAATTTAAAAAAACACATGCTCAAATAGCCCTGTCCTGGCTTTTATACAATAAACTTGTAACCGCGGTTATAATTGGAGTACGAACGGTTGAACAGCTCGATGATTTAAATGTAGTCGGTGATTGGGACCTGCCGGAAGATGCATGGGAAAGAATTACAAACATCGTTTCTTTTGAGCCCGGCTATCCACAAGCTTGGTTTGATTTGGTCAGTGAACTTATCAACTATAATGATACAGAATTTTAAATAATTATTTTAGTAATATTTAATCAAGAGGTCTATTATGTTATTAGCAAGATTAATTAAAACAGCAGTCATTTTTTTATCAATTTGTATCGTATTTTCTTGTGCAAAAAAAGAAGAAGACGATTTTGTTTCGCTCTTTGACGGAAAGACCCTGGAACATTGGAAAATACCAGAAGGAGATAATGGTCATTGGAAAGTAGTAAATGAAGTAATTGATTACGACTGCAAAAGCGAAGCTCCCGGAGTTAAAGATCTTTGGTCAGAGAAAGACTATGGAGATTTTGTATTGAAGGTAGATTGGCGATTAACAAAAGAGCCGGTAGAAGAAGAGGTGCCTATCATACTGCCCAACGGCAATTACATATTAAAAGAGGATGAAAGCAAAGAGACATTAGACAGGAAAGAAGCAAAAACAGTAAAGGTAATGGATGCCGGAGACAGCGGGATTTACGTGCGAGGAAGCTCTAAATGCCAATTAAACATCTGGTCCTGGCCCATCGGTTCGGGTGAGGTCTATGGTTACAGGACTGATAAAAATCAGCCGCCGGAGGTCAGAAAGGGTGTAACTCCAACTAAATGTGCCGATAATCCGCCTGGTGAATGGAATACATTTATTATCACAATGAAAGGCGACCGACTTACCGTAGTTCTTAACGGTGAAACCGTTATTGAAAATGCCCAGCTCCCCGGTTGTGAACCAACCGGACCAATCGCACTACAGCATCATACCGACCCAATCCAGTTCAGAAATATTTCTATTAAAGAACTTAATTAATCGTTTCTGAGACAGACATTCTAACCACGAAGACCGCGAAGAACACGAAGGAAAATATTTATAGAATTTAATCTTTCTTCGTGTGCCTCGCGGTTTTATCATTTGATTTATTCCAAGTTTTATTAGTATAAAATATTGCCACACACAATCCGGCAAAAAGTAAAGCAGTGCCGATTGTTATACATGAAAACGATTCAAAAACATCGGATAAATCCCTGCCGTTTAAATTCCCGGAAGTTGGTAAGTTATAAATAAAAGCAAATATTTGTACAGGTAGCTCTGATGTCAAACTATTGAGAATAAGGGATATAACAAGTAGATATTTTATTAATTTTGTGCCGCGATTATTTACAAATATATAATAAAACAGGAAAAAATGCGGAATTAAAAGAAATATAAAATGTGCCTTTCTTGATAGGGGAGAGAAGAGCAGTATACATATTACTATAATTGAATATTCATAGAGTATATTTGATTCTTTCCTGTTTTTTATTTTATCCTTAAACAGATAACCCAAATATATTGCAATAGCTCCAAAGACAAGAAATGTAATCAGGTTTATATGGAATTCACCGAGACTGGCAATGTTTATATATAGATTATCCCACGGTGGTATCGGGCTCAATAATCTCTTAATCGTAATAAACAATGATTGATTATTTATCGTTGTATCGGTAAAATTACCGATTATATGAAAATACTGAGACAGGCAGTGAATATTTTCACTGAAACCTATTGCTGCTGACGGAATTAACATAAAAATAATGATACTGATAATAGCATAAAGTGCCACTTTAAATTCTCTCTTATATACAAAGTATAACAAAAGTAATAACGGCGTAAGCTTTATTGAAATACACATACCTAAAAATAATCCTGCATAAAAGTCCTTTCCGTTTATAAAAAAATATAAAACCAAAACAACAATGAACATTATAAGGATATTAACCTGACCAAGTGCAAAGTTATCCATTATAAAACGTAAACTAAACGCTAAAGGGAAGAAATATAAGTTAAAAGTGTTATTATAATCTTTTGGGATAAGTCTTATCAAAAGAAAAAATGCATAATATAATAAAAACAGACTCAATAAAAACCAAACTGTTTTCAAAATGATTGTATTTAAAAAACTTAGAGGAATCATTGCAAAGGCAAAAAAGGGAGGATAAACGTATGGAATACCTTCCCGGATATAGAGGGGAAAGCCATCTAAGATTCTTTTACTTGCTCTTATATAGCATTCAAGGTCCCAGCTGTGTTTTACAGCGACAATACATTGAAAAACCAAAAAAAGAAATAAGAGTACATAAAAAATTTTATGAATTATTCAGGTTAAGAATGTTTTATGGTATATTTTTTATAAAACATTAAATATAAAAAAATATTTTATTAAGTCAAGTAAAGAAATTAGTAAAAAAATAACAAAAAAATATTTTTTTTTAATGTTCTTTTTGTTATATTTTCCTTGATAAAAATAAAAAAATTTTTATAATATAAAATGGATTTTACTTAGTTTTTTACCACGAGGTTTACAAAGAATATGAATAAATCA
>JAUVVT010000187.1 GCA_030604505.1 bacterium
AATTGGATTTTTCTATGAGCAGGTCTTATGCCTGTGGTATTATTTCAAGTGCAAAAAATTTGATGGTCTTTCGTTCCGCCACACTTGGCTATATTGACCTCAATAAGCCGCAAAAAGGAACACAGAACTTTGGCGGGATAAGACCCGGATGCTGGATAAATGTACTTCCAGTTGGAGGTATTGTATTAATGCCTGATGCAACCGCAAGGTGCGATTGTAGTTATCTCATAAAAGCCACGATTGCTCTGCAGTCGTTAGAATAATAATATGTATTTTAATTACAAAGACAAAAAAATATATTGTAGGGACAGAAAATTGTTCTGTACTTGAATTGTCAACAATACTGTACGGTGAATCAGTAATTCATACTCTTTTGAGTTTAATAAAATGAATAAAAATTATTCCTAAAATGTATTAATATAAAGAAAGAAATAGAGAAGATATAATAAAATGAAAAATTTCAGTCCATTTATTATTATAATCTGTATTTTTCTGTTTTCAAATTCTGCGTATTCCTGTAATGTGCCTGTATTTAGGTATGCCCTTGAACGCTGGTACGCTGATAATTACGAAGTCTTAATATTTCACCGGGGAGCTTTATCTCCAAAAGATAAAGCAGTCGTCGACTGGTTAAAAGAATCTTCCAACAGCAAAATCCCGTATTCGAATTACAATGTGCATACTTTTGATTTGTCTGCACAACTGGAAAGTCACATCCGGGATATATGGAAATCACTGGATACACCCGAACTTCCGTGTATGGCTGTTTTTTACCCGAACAATTTTTTGAACAGGGGCAATATCTGGCATGGACGCCTGACCGCAGAAGATGCAGGAGAATTGATTAAATCTCCTGTGCGCACAGAAATAGCAAAAAGAATTCTCGATGGAGAATCGGCTGTCTGGGTGTTTCTTGAGAGCGGAGACCCTGAAAAAGACAATCCTGCTGCCGATATTCTTCAAACTCAACTGAAAAAAATGGAAAACCTGCTTAAACTGCCGGTAATTATCAATGATGATACCTTTAACGATTTTGTAGATATTAACGAGAACGGACCGGAACTTAAGGTCACTTTTTCAATGATTCGTCTTTCACGGTCAGATGTCGCCGAATCTCATTTTATCAATATGTTGATGAATAGTGAACCCGATCTTTTTGAATACACATCCTATCCTATGGCGCTCCCTATCTTTGGACGGGGAAGAATTCTTTACACACTTATTGGCGACGGCATTAACGAAAGGATTATCCAGGGAGCATGTGAGTTTATTATCGGACCTTGCTCCTGTATAATTAAGGCTTATAATCCGGGTGTTGATATTTTAATGATGACCAACTGGGATACATCACTTCAAGGACGATGGGTAGAGAATGTCGAACTTCCAACTCTTACCGGCCTTTCGGAACTGGCTTCCATAACAGCGGAGAAAGAAACTCCCAGAACGGTCGCTGAAAAGTTTGAAGTTAATGAACCACCAAACAAGCTGCTGCGGAATATTATATTAATATTAGCTATCGTTATTACGACTGCTATAATATTAAGCTTGATCATAAAAAGTTTTGTCGGTAAGGAGAAGTTATAAACTGCAGAGAAATAGAGAAAGGCGATTAGCTTTCAGCTGTGATTTTAGTTTTTGTTGATAGCTGATAGCTTTATATCAGTGTGATCCGGGGTTTATATTTTAATTAATAATATTAGTAATTGAGCTTTTTTCATCGGAGAATCAATGACCCTCTGGCAACTCATTATCAAGGAAATTAGATATCAAAAGCTGTCATTTTACTTCGGTATTACTGCTGTTATTGTAGCCGTCGGTGTCCTTATTGCTGAATTGACACTCCTGGAGACACACGACCTGCAAACAAAAATAATTCTTGCCTCAAAAGAAGAAGAGATGAAAGAAGAAATGTCTATTATGGAAGACGACTATCGAAAGATTATGAAGATATTGGGATTCAATCTGTTAATCCTGCCTGAGGGTCAGCAGCTTAGCGATTTTTATGCAGAAGGTTATGCGACAAAGGATATGCCTGAAGAGTATGTCGAGCGGCTTTCTGCTTCCAATATTATGACGATAAGACACCTACTGCCAAGTATAGAGCAAAAAATAAGATGGCCCGAGCAGGGAATGAAGACTATTATACTTATCGGTACGCGCGGTGAGGTTCCCTTTACAAAACGCGACCCAAAAGAACCAATTCTTGTTGCAGTCCCGCCCAACAATATAGTTTTAGGTTATGAATTATGGAAAAGTCTGAACCTAAAGGTCGGCGATAAAATCCGACTTCTTGGTAAGAATTTTCAGGTCAGTGAGTGCCACTCCCAGCGCGGCAGTGAAGACGACATCACCGCTTGGGTTGACCTGAAACAGGCACAGAAAATGATTGGTAAGCAGGGGAGAATTAATGCGATTCTGGCGTTGAAATGTCATTGTCAAGGTAATGAAATTGAAAACATCGGGAAGGATATTAAACGTATCCTGCCAAATACTCAGGTTATCGAACTCTCAAGCAGAGTGATTACACGGGCAGAGGCGAGAGACAGAGCAAAAGAAACAGCTGAATTTGTGCTGACCAGCGAAAAATATTACCGTGCCAAACTCCGCAGGGAAATAGAAGGATTCGCCGCATGGCTTGTTCCACTGGTTATTCTCGGTTGTATCGTATGGATTGGATTTCTCACCTTCAACAATGTGCGGGAACGAAAAACAGAGATCGGAATACTTCGTGCTCTTGGACTCCGCTCAAAGCAAATCCTTTTTGTTTTTTTAGCTAAAGCTGTACTGATTGGAATTTTTGGAGCTCTGTTCGGTTATATCGCAGGATTTATCATCGGTCTGACTGCGGGCGAAACCGCTTTTAATTCTGAAACTATAAAAACACTTTTCAGTCCATTTTTATTTTTGCTGGTAATATTAACTGCTCCGATATTAGCAGGTTTTGCAAGCTGGGTTCCCGCTTTGCTCGCTGCTAAACAAGATCCGGCAGATATTCTCAGAAACAAATAATTATGCTTTCTATTGAAAAATTAAGCAAGGTCTTTCAAGGTCCGAAAGAGATTATCCGTGCGCTCGATGGAATCTCATTGAGTGTCGAAGTTAATGAATTTGTGGTTATACAGGGACCGAGTGGTTCCGGTAAGACTACTTTACTTCTCTCAGCAGGAGGACTACTCGCTCCTTCCGATGGAAATATTATTATCGATAATCAGAACCCATACCAGATGTCCTCCGACAACAGAGCCCGCTTTCGCGCCTCAAATATCGGTTTTGTTTTTCAACAATTTTATCTTGTCCCTTATTTGAGCGTTCTGGAAAATGTTCTTGTTCCTTCTCTCGCAATTTCCCAACCAAACTTAAGAGAACGGGCAGAAAAACTTATTAGCCATTTCAACCTGACAGACCGTATCAGCCACGTTCCCGGTGAACTCAGTACCGGTGAGCGACAGCGTACAGCTATGGCACGTGCACTTTTAAACAATCCAAAACTTTTACTCGCAGACGAACCGGTCGGTAATCTGGATAATGAAAATGCCGATATTGTGCTCTGTGCCTTAAAAGAGTTTGCCGATTCAGACGGCGCCGTCCTTATGGTCACACACGGCGACCGTGCAGAAAAATATGCACACAAAACAATACAACTAAAAAACGGAAAACTATTATAAATTTCATAAATTGAATTCCTGATGGAAATGCAAAAATATAAATCACGGATGTTAATGATTACTGCGAATTCTTTTATTCAGAGCTATATAATGTGATTTAACGAAAATAACTTTGGCAAACATCATAATTATAACTGTAAAAAATTGCAGGAATACGCCATAGCGTGTTTCTCCGACCGTTAATTTTAAAAAGGGATTATTATGTTCTTCTACTGTAGTAATTTGAAAAGATGTTCTCACAGAATATACATTCTTATTTTTTGCTTAACTATTAGCTGTTTTTTTCTCATCCGGGATGTGCACGGTTCTGACTGGTCACAGTGGCGGTATAATGCCGAACGCACTGCCGCATCGCCCGATGAACTCCCGGAACAACTGCATCTCCAATGGGTGCGTCAATACACAAAGCGTACTATGGTCTGGGATGATCCGCTGAATCAGGATTTAATGCCCTATGACAGAGTTTTCGAGCCAGTCGTAATGGGCAAAACTATGTTTATCGGTTTTAACGACTTTGATAAAGTTACCGCTCTTGATACGGAAACCGGCAAAGAAAAATGGTCTTTCTACACCGACGGTCCCGTGCGTCTTCCCCCTGTTGCATGGAACAAAAAAGTCTATTTTACAAGTGACGATGGTTATCTTTATTGTGTGAACGCAGCGAATGGGGAGCTGAACTGGAAGTTCCGCGGCGGACCTTCTGAAAAAAAAGTTCTTGGTAACAAACGCTTTATTTCTATGTGGCCCGCACGTGGTGGTCCTGTCTTAAAGGATGGCACAATTTACTTCGCAGCAAGCACATGGCCCCTGATGGGCATATTTATATACGCACTCGATGCAGAAACAGGCGAAGTCGTTTGGATAAACGATGGAACAGGTGCTCAATATATTCTGCAGCCCCATAACTCACCTTCTTTCGCCGGAGTCGCACCACAGGGTGCTCTTGTTGTAGCACAAAATAAACTCCTTATACCGGGTGGACGCAGTGTTCCCGCATGCTTTGACAGAAACAGCGGAAAGTTCTTATATTACAAGCTTGCTTCCAGCGGTAAAACAGGGGGCTCCTTCGTATGCACAGCAAATGGTGTGTTCTTCAATCATCACAGAGAAAGAGCAACAACAATGTACAATCTCGCAAACGGGGATGCACTCATAAAAAGCATTGGAAAATATCCGGCTCTGACTGAAAAGATATTTTATTTATCAGGAAACTCCATAGTTGCCGTTGATGCCGAAAAGATTCAAAAGAATCCAAAAAAGCCAAAAGAAAGCATCTTATGGGAAATTAAAGTAGATGCATCTTACGATTTAATCAAGGCAGGTAGCCGTTTATACGCCTCAGGCAAACAAGGTATAGTCGCAGTAGATTTAATTGGAAATCAAAAAAAACCGAAAGTTTCTTGGACAAAAAAGCTCAACGTACAGGTAGAAAGGCTTTTGGCTGCGGATGACAAACTCTTTGCCGTAACCCTCGATGGACAAATTATGGCATTTGGAGCGAAAAAAACAGCCCCT
>JAUVVT010000171.1 GCA_030604505.1 bacterium
AATATACTTCTCCTTGTGCAAATATTTTCTGGTTTGCTACCGGTCTTGAACCGTTTCCAATTTGAATATGAGTTGGTATATAAGTACCCTGAAGGTTCGAGGAGCCTGCAATACGGAGATTTTGGTATACTAAATCCTGAAATTCGATTTTGCTCTTTTTAAATCCGGTAGTATTAACATTTGCAAGGTTATTAGATATATTATCCATAAAAAGTTGCTGGGCTTCCATACCTGTTGCTGCTGTTCTTATAATTCTGTTCATAATTTTTCCTCTGATTTATATTTTAAAAGTAGATTTTTGTTTTTTTTCAATAAAACTCAACTCATAAAAGGAAGGGATATATTAATTAAGTTATCTTCTTATTCTGCCCACGTCATTAACGGCTCTGTCCAGGGTTTGGTCTTGAGCTATCATAGCTTTTTGATTAGTTTCAAAGTCACGGATATTATTAATCATTTTCACCATTTCCTCTATGGGATTAGCATTTGATTCTTCAAGCATTCCCTGTTTGATTTTGAAATTATCGACATTCAGAGTAAATCCTCCTCCCCGCGGTGCATAGAAAAGTCCATCGCCAGTTTTTAATAGATTATAAGGCTGCGGAAAGTCCGTTAACATCAAGTTATTTACAACAGCACCATCCACAATAATTGACCCGTCATCCCCCAGAAAAATCTCTCCCTGCGGGGGAAATTGTATGGGAAGACTATTCTCACCAAGTTCGCTGTATCCGTGAGCTGTTCTCAGATAACTTTCGTTATCAAGTATAAAATTGCCGTTTCTTGTATATGGCGTTCCAGTTAAGGTCTCAACGGCAAAGAAACCATTTCCTTCAATACAAAAATCCAAAGGATTGTTTGTTATATTGAAGACTCCCTGTGAAAAATCTGTTTTTACCATATCAACCTCTTCGAGGTTGTCAAAATCGGCTGCATTCATAGCGATTATTTTTTCTATATTTCGCAGGGTTTTTCTGAATACACCCTCTTTTTTAAATCCTGTTGTTGATATATTTGCAAGATTATTTGCAATGACTTCCTGTTTCAAATTAAGATACTGCATTCCTGAAGCGGACGTATAAATTCCTTTAATCATCAAAACCTCCTGATATTACTTTCCTATTTTAATGTTGCAATGTTTATGCCATTTATATTAATATTTTTAATTATAATTCTTCTGTCGTGTTAATAGTCGGAACCTGATATTAAGAAGCAATTTTTGTGCCTATATATCAGTATTTTAATGGAATTGAGAATTAACAAGAAGTAAGAGATATTTTATAAGATTTATCTTAATTCTATTTTGGAAGAAATCACGGGAAATTTATTCCTTATAAGATGAATTAATTTCCTTGTAATTTATGTTGACTAATTACAGTTTATTTCATATTTTACCGATATAATAACTGTGGTAAACTAAAAAATTTAAAATGCTAAAAATCATACTTACATTTTTAGTCATTATGCTTCTGCTGACTCCCTTTACGACATCAGCACAGGAGAATCCGATAATAATCATTGTGCTTGATTGCTCAAGGAGTATGCAGGAAGAGATACAGGGCAGGAATAAATTTCAGACAGCCAAACAGATTATTAAAAACCTGGTCGAAAATACAGAAGATTTTGATTATGGCTTAATAACATTTGGAAAAAACGAAAAAAACAATCCTAATGATATTGAATTAACCATAATTCCTTCTCCGGAGAATAACAGGCAAATCCTTGCTGAACTGGAGCGGATTCATCCGAAGGGTTTAAGTCCGATTGGGGGGGCACTTGATTTTGCTGCAAGTGTCTTAAAAAATGGATCTAAAAACTACGTTTTACTGCTTTCAGACGGGATAGAAAATGGCGGGGGCAATCCTGTTCGTTCCTCTAAAAACCTGCTGCAAAAGAAAAAGATAATAAAACTGCATACTGTTGGATTTGACACCACAGCATCAAAAGTTCTTTTACTAAATAATATTGCTGAAGCTGGCAACGGCTCTTATGTCTATTTTGGTAATTATGAAGTTCTGTACCAATCTTTTGAAATACCTCCGTCTGCTTTTGAGAATCAAGATATGAACATGATTTCACAGAAGGAAACAGGTCATATTTCATACAAGATATTTTTGGAACGTGACGGGGGATTTCCCGCGTATGGCTCTGAAATAAATATTATCGATAAAAATAATGAAGTTATAAAAAAGCAATTCCTATGGAAAGGAATAATCGAAAATATCAAGCCCGGGACATATACTATCACAGCTAAACACGCTGATTCCCTAAAGCAGAAGGAAATTAATGTTTATCCCAATACAATTTCATACGAATCTTTTATTTTCCACACTAAAGTTGGAGGCATTTTATTTAAGAACTATGTAAGAGGTTCAATAGATATATATGCTTACGGTACAATTACAAGGGTTATGCATGAGAACGGTGAGACTGTATATACCGGAAACAAATGGGAAGGAACAATTCAGAATCTTCCAATTGGAGAGTATAAAATAAATGCACACAATTCTGATTTCACATTTACGGAGAATGTAATAGTAAATGAAGGTGAAATTTCTGAGGTATTATTTGAATTTCCTCTAAGGACGGGTCAGATTAATTACGAATGTTTTTTGGATTCAGCCAAGCAAAAACCTGCTTATGGCATAATTTTTAGAATTTATCGAACGATTACCAGAGAACTGGTTTTTGAGGATGAGAATAGAAGATATCGTGGTACAACGAATCCAATTCCGGAAGGCAAATATATTATATCCGGTCAGCTATTTGGAAAAGCTGTTAATGAGGAAATTACAGTAGCTCCTGATATAACAACACCTTATAACCTGATTTTCAATATCAAACAGATGAGATTGGTTTACCAATGTTACCGCACTTCTAAAAATGACCCTGCAAACGGGGCACAGATTTCTATCATTGATGAAGATGGAAACGAGGTAGAAAAAACACAAGGATGGAGAGGTAATTTTACACTGCCGGTTGGAAATTATGATGTAATTGTAAATTATCAAAACAGAGAAAAAATGCAGCGTATAAGTCTTCTCCCTTCTATTACTAATATATATCCTCTTAAAATTTACATACTCGAATGATTAGTGTTATAATTTTCTATTTTATTAGCTGCAGAAGTATTATACTTTAGTTTTATTGTGTTTTATTGGTTGTATAATCCCCCTTGGTTCTCCTTTAGTAAAGGGGGAAATAAACCATAGTATCTGAAAAAAAGGTTTCGCTGCTAAATTAAAAAAGCGTTGTGATAATCTTTGTAA
Organism: bacterium; assembly: GCA_030604505.1. GTDB lineage: Bacteria > SM23-31 > SM23-31 > JAUVVT01 > JAUVVT01 > JAUVVT01. The sequence goes on from JAUVVT010000171.1 coordinate 3,270, forward strand.
ATATGTTTGACGAATATCAAACTACGGAATAATAGTTGGTCCACCAATCGAAAGGTTTAAGAACAACCTCATTTTCAGATTATTAGACCATTTTTGCATAAGTTCATTCATAAGTGCATCTTTTTCGAGGGTAGATAGATATTTTGTTTTATCTTCACGCGTTGAGGGGAATAATGATATACCTCTTCTAAAACTGTATTCTGCCGGAATGGTTTCAACAAATACTAAAGAGCCGTCAGCAACGTCAATGAGATTAATTGCTGCCTTTATTGACATTTCGGTTTTAGGCAGTCCTAAAAGTTTTGGCAGATAGAATCCTTCTTCACGGTTTATTTGAAAATCAATAATCTCGCCTGTTACTATATAGTCAACCCCTAATTGTTTTCCTACTTTTTGTGCTTCGGCAATCTCTATCTTTTCCTGAGCACTTAATCCAAAACTATCAACAACTCTATTAACCTCAACCTGGTCAATTATTTTGAAATATTCAGTATAATCAAATACCGACTTAAAAACATCGGTTAATTGATTTCCGATAGAAAATTTGTCACTGGTTTTAAAATTGATAACAGCTAATGATGTTACCTGTGATAAATACTGGAAGATTGGTTTTCTTTCTGTTTCATTGAAATTCATTTTTCTAATATACTCATTTTGCTGTGCAAAGTTTACTTCTCTCATAATAGCGCCATCCTCATTTTCAATAAAGTTTATTATGTATTCCTTTACCCTCTTTCCCGGCTCCTGATTGGTAAGAAGATAATAAATAAATCTGAAATCGTTTCTTTTGATATTATATTTTCTAGTCAGTCTCGAGATTTTTTGTTCGATTGGTTTGTCTTCTTCAGCATCGTCTCTTATATCGTCAGTAAATAAAATAATTCTCTGAATATGAATTCTGTTATAATCAGCTCTTTTAAATGCCTCCAGGATTTCATACGCCTTATCGAGGCCACCGGCAAGGTCTTCCACTGTACCGGTAATATTACCGCTTTCAACGTTTTGAACAAACTCATTAACATTGTCAGGAATATCATTTACCGATTTTTTCATTTCGTCTTTTTTATCCTGATTGTCTCTTGTAACAGCACTCCACATAAGTGATGAGATTTCATTCCCAAAAGTTACAATAGCTATATTCGATAATCCTCTTGAACTATCAATGACAGCATTTACAAAACTTGTTAATTCTTCAAGTACATTCGAACCTTTATCTGCGAGCATTCCTCTTCCCACCATTGACGGCGATATATCTATTAAAAAAACTGTATCTGATACGGGTTTTCTTGTTCCCGAAAAATATACACCTTCTCTCGAAAAGAATGGTTTTCTGCCGGGAACCAGAGCCGGTGTTTCTTCACTAATGGCAGGAATGGAAACTTCTCTTCTTCTACGCACTTCTGAGAAGAGACCATTAAACCGCAGGTTAAAGATAATACCGGAATCGAATTGATTTTCTCCGAAAGGCATTATATAACCGGTCATTAGAGAGGTCTTTTCTATATTTCCAAAGATAAATCCCAATACAGCATTTCCTAAGTTAACAGAACCGGATTGTTTTGAAAATATTTGATTTGATTTATACTCTCCGAAGATACTTGCCCAGTTTAATAATCTCAGGTCGCCGCCAAAACCAAAATTAAACTGGCTCGAACGAATAATATTTCCCTGGTCGTCTAATCCTAACGTTCCAGCGATTAAAGGATACCAGAAGATTGAATTAACATTATATAATCTGTCGGTTTTTCCGCCATTATTACAGTAACCGCCGTTTATTTTTATTGAAAATCTGTCGAAGTTGAAATCCATAAAAACATCTCCCCCCCAGGTATTTTTATTTGCAGAAAATCTTCTTATAAGTCTATTTCCTTCATTAAAGCCTGTAGCAATCGTATAATACAGGTCTGCTGCCATATCAATACCTGCATTTTCTCTACCTGTTCCAAACTTAAATCCGATTCTTGTATCACCTGCACCATATCTGTAACTGTTCTGGTTTTTGTCAAGATGAGTAGATCCCGTAACCGAGAACTCTGCCCATCTTTTGAAACCATATTTTATACTCCATTCCAAATCTCCGAGAGAGCTTCCATCAACAAGATAAAACGTATCCCCGAGCGTTGAGACGGTAATAATATCACGCGAGAGATTCTGGAAAGAGGATTTAATTTTGAAATCTATAGTATTTTCCTTTGCAAGTTTTGCTGAGTAAATGTTATAGAAGTCAATACCTCCTCCCTGTGCC